>JAFNYG010000086.1 GCA_017383325.1 Alphaproteobacteria bacterium
ACAATTCGTCCAACAATAAATACCAACACAAATCCTGCAAAACTAAGTATCGCATACGGCGCAACCTTGCCCACAATAATATCTAATCTGGACGCCGGCGTAGACAATAACATCTCCATCGATCCGCGTTCCCATTCCCTGCATATTGTCAGCGTCGTCAGCATAATCGCCACCAGCGCAATTATAACCGCACTTAATCCCGGCACTGCAAACCACCGCGAATTTAATTCAGGATTAAACAAATATCGTACCATATACCGCGGATTTTGTTGCACCATGTTTATTGGCATGTCCATAATTTTTAAATACGCATTTTGATTTACTGTATTCAGATAATTTGATACTGATGACATAGTTGAACTTTCTGTTCCATCAACCATTACTTGGGCCGTCGCCCCATTACCAGACAAAACCCCACGCTCAAAATCAGGCGGTACAATCAACGCAACACGCGCACGTCCTGCAACAATATCATCATACACATCATCTGGATTTTCTATATCATACGGTTTGAAATAGTTTGAACTGCCGAACGCCTCTATCAATTTTCGCGATGCCATTGTCTTATCATTATCAACATATACTGTATCAATTGATTTGATATTAAATTCAATCGAACTGCCCAAAATCAAAACAATCGCCAACGGCAACATCAGCGCCATCATCAGCGTAAACGGGTCGCGCAAGATATGCTTGAATTCTTTGGATAAAATCGCACGCGTTCTGCGCCACGAAAATACACTCATCTGTTTTGTCCTTCGACCAATTTTATGAACACATCTTCCAACGACGGTGAAATCTGGGTTATTTCCCAATCCCGCTGCAATTTCCGCAAATGCGTTGCCTCTGACACGCCGTCTCGAAATTTCAAATGAAAATTTGCCCCATACGGTTGCCAAATATCAACAACCCCTGGGATTGGCATCAGAGGCTTTTTATTTCTGGCCCGCAAACTATAAAATGTCCCACCAAACGTATTTCTTTTCAGATTTTTCGGGGCATCCACTGCAATCAGTTTCCCCGCCCGCATTAATGCGACACGTTCGCAATTTTCCGCCTCGTCCATATAATGTGTTGTCACAAATATTGTTTTTCCCCCACGCGCCAGTTCTTGTATCAACGTCCAAAACCGCATACGTGCATACGGCGCGACACCTGCGGTTGGCTCGTCTAAAAACACAACGGCCGGGTCGTGCAACAAAGACACACACAATGCAACCTCTTGCTTAATCCCACCGGGCAGATCTTTGACAATTGTCCGCATATTGCGATTAAACCCAACAAACTTTAACAACGTATCCCTGTGTGCCTGATAGACATCGCGCCCCATCCCGCGCAGCGACGCTGCAAATTCAAAATTTTCTTTAACTGATAAATCATCATACAACGTAAATCTTTGCGACATATATCCCACGCGCTGTTTTACACTATTAACCGTGTTTGCATCAAATTCTATGCCGTCTATTATCACCCTGCCCTGCGTTGCCGGCAACAACCCGCACAGCACCCGTATAACTGTTGTCTTGCCTGCACCATTTGCCCCCAAGAACCCAAATATTTCACCACGCGCAACATCAAATGACACATCATGCACCGCATAGAAATCTCCAAATTGCACAGACATATTTTTAACAGAAACCATTGCTTGTTTCATTTTCTTCCCCCACGCACAACAAACAATTCATCGAAATTACGACTTTTATACTTTTTCAACAGTTCATCGGGCGCCCCAACTGCCAGAACATGCCCATGTTCCATCAAAACAACACCGCCACATCTTTCTGCTTCGTCCATATACGCAGTCGACATCAGCACCAAAATCCCACGCGCAACAGAATCATGCAACAAATCCCAAAATTCGCGTCTACTAATTGGATCGACACCATTTGTTGGCTCGTCCAGCAACATAATCTGTGGCGACCGCAACAGCGCACAAATCAACCCCAATTTCTTGTACATTCCCCCAGACAACTGTCCAGCGGGCCTGTCTAAAAATTTATCCAGCCGCGCCAGATGCACTAACTCATCCCTCTTGCGCAAAAAATCTTTGTCATTTATTCCATACAGTTTTCTAAAGAAATCCAAATGTTCATCAACCGACAAATCCCCGTACAGGCTTTGACTTTGTGGCATATACGCAACGCGTTCTTGTATTTTTCTAAACGGTATCATTCGTCCATTTTCGCGATATAAAACCGCACCCGAATTTGCCCGCATTAAATCCAGCATTATCCGAAACAGTGTCGTTTTACCCGCCCCGGCCGGCCCAATAACACCGTATAAAATACCCGTGTTAAAGCGCATTGAAACATCATCCAAAGCCACCACTTCTTTGAATCGTTTTGAAACAGCATCAACATTAATTTCAATATCACTCATCCGACATCAGCGTACTTTCAATCGTCATCCCTGATTTCAGTATCAAATCAGGATTTTCAAATTGCACCTTTACCCCATAAACTAATCGCATACGTTCATCGCGTGTCTGGACATTCTTTGGTGTAAATCCTGCAACTTCGCTAATTTTTATAATGCGTCCCGCGAATTTCATATTGCCGGCCTCTGGCAAAATACCTGTAACATTCTGCCCAATTTTTAATTTATACAGCATTGTATACGGCACATAAAAATAAG
>JAFNYG010000087.1 GCA_017383325.1 Alphaproteobacteria bacterium
TCTGTCATGGCGGGCCACGACCCAAAAGATTCAACGAGTAGCACGCACGGATTTACCTGCAATACACCACTGGAACCAATCTTGGGCGACGGCAAAAAATTACGCGTTGGTATAATTCGCGAATTTGGCGATGTTAAGATTTCAGATGACATGAAATCATTATTTGACAAACGCATTGCCGATTTAAAATCCATGGGCGCTGAAATTGTCGAAGTATCCATTCCAAACATTTTGGACGCTTTGGCGGCATACTATATCATTGCCCCTGCCGAGGCTTCATCGAATCTCGCCCGCTATGATGGCATGCGTTATGGTCTGCGTGTCGAAGGTCGTGATATTTACGACACATTTAAAAAGACACGCGCGGCCGGCTTTGGCGACGAAGTTCAACGCCGCATGATTATCGGCACCGCCGTATTATCCAGTGAATCATATGATGTATATTTCATGCAGGCCGCACGCGTTCGTCGCATGATTGCCGACAGTTTTAATGCAGCCTTTGAACAATGTGATTTAATCGTCTGCCCGGCTTCTGCGGGAACCGCAATGCCATTGGATTCAGATTTAACCCCATTGGAATATTATGCACTGGATTTGTTTACGGTTGCAATGAACCTGGCGGGGGTACCTGCATGCAGTGTACCATGTGGATTGGCCAGCAACGGTTTACCATTGGGAATGCAGGTTGTAGGCACGCGCTTTGACGACATGCGCGTTCTGCAGTTGGCCCGACACATTGAAACCGCGGCAAACATTGACAACCGCCCAACAATAATTATGGGGAAATAAATGGAAACAATATTATCTTCTTTGTGTAATAAAAAAATCGACCACACGGTCGAATTCAGAAAGGAGATGATGGTGGCTAGGGACGGAATCGAACCGCCGACACAGGGATTTTCAGTCCCTTGCTCTACCAACTGAGCTACCTAGCCAACGCGAGGACAATAATAAGATACGAAAAATAAAAAAGCAAGGGAAAAAGATAAAATGTTTATAATAAAAGGCAAAACATGTGATTGGGAATTGGTAATTGGGCTGGAAACCCACATAGAAGTACTGTCCGAATCAAAACTATTCAGTGGCGCATCTGCAGACTATAACCCAACTGTTTCCCCAAACACCCAGGTATCAATGGTGGACGTTGCCATGCCTGGAATGTTACCGGTACTGAATAAACACTGTGTTGAACAGGCAATTAAATTTGGTCTGGGCATCAACGCTGAAATATCCCGCACCAGTCGTTTTGCCCGCAAACAATATTTCTACCCTGACCTGCCCCAGGGATATCAGATATCGCAACCGGCCGACGAAGCGCCCGTTGTTGGTCGTGGCTGGGTTGAAATTATGGGCGATGACGGTAACCCAAAGAAAATTTTAATTGAACGCGCCCACCTGGAACAAGACGCCGGAAAATTAAAGCACGACGTCCACCCAACAAAATCATTTGCAGACTATAATCGCACCGGGGTCGCATTATTGGAAATTGTCACATATCTGGACACAAAAAATCCTGAAAACAATTCTTATATCACGTCACCCGACGAAGCAGAACGCTATCTACGTGAAATCCGCGAAATCGCACGCGCCCTGGGTGTTTCCAAAGCAAATATGGAAGAAGGTTCCATGCGTGCCGACGTTAACGTTTCTGTCCGCCCTGTGGGTTCAACCGAATTCCGCACACGCACTGAAACCAAAAACATGGTGTCATTCAAGTTTATAAAAACCGCCATCGAGTACGAGGCCCGTCGTCAAATTGAAACCTATGAAAGTGGCGGAACCGTCACCCAAGACACAATGCGCTTTCACCAAGGCGACGGCACCACATCTGTAATGCGCAGCAAAGAAGACGCACTGGATTATCGTTATTTTCCTGATCCAGACCTGCTGCCAATCGAAATCACAGACGAACAAATTGAGCGCATACGCGCGACAATGCCAGAATTACCATCCGCGACACGCGCGCGCTATACGCATGATTTCGGGCTGTCTGAATATGACGCGGCACGTTTAACAGAAACGGTTGACGTTTCGCACTGGTTTGATACCGCTGTGAACGGCAACACCAAACGCGCCAAGGGCGTCGCAAATTGGATGATATCTGAATTGTTCGCGCACCCAGAAAATTGGGATGTCAAAAATGAAAAATCTGGCATTGTTGATGATATGCGCATTATCACACCGTCTGATTTGGCAGAACTGGTTGATATGATTGGTGAAAAAACAATTAACGGAAAACAGGCCAAAGAAATCTTTATAAAAATGCTGGACGGCGAATCGGATACCCCACGTAATATTGCCGACAAATTTGGCATGAAACAAATGACCGACACCGGCGCAATCGAAGCAATTGTCGATGAAGTTATCGCCACCAACCCATCCCAGGTTGAACAATATAAATCTGGCAAGGTGGGACTGTTGGGATTCTTTGTTGGCAATGTCATGAAGAAAACTGGCGGCACCGCAAACCCAGCCGTTGTAAACGAAATTTTAAAACAAAAACTAGCCTAAAGGAAAAAAGACATGAGTAAAAAAAACACAATCAAAGTTATCGGTATCATAGACGACAATCATATCACAGGCATTAGATATGGTCTGGTTGAAATAGATGTCCCAGAAACAAAAATCACGACACCAACAGACACAACGAAAAAGATAAACCCAACAGGTCCAATCAGACAAACACATACACACATCAAACAACCTGCATTAAAATGGCGAAACAAAATATCTGCTGCAAAAAAACGCATTTTAGACGCCCAAAAACAAAAAATAAGATAATACATATGATATACTATTACCTAACAGCATTCTTTACCCAGGTTCGTGAAAAAATGTATGCAGATATTGTTGCCATTGTGCGCGAAATGGAAAAACATGAAGCGCAATCAAAAATAAAAGCACGCGAAGAAAAATATATGCGTCAAAATGCAATGCGTGCTTTTAACGCAAAACAGAAACAAATAAACAACAAAAAAGTTCAAATTCAACGAACAAGACATAAGTAAAAAAATATGAAAAAATTCTTTATCCAAACCTTTGGCTGTCAAATGAATGTGTATGACGGTTGGCGTATTGCCAGTCTGCTGGAACACCACGGATTTGTGCGTACAGAACAAATTCCGGACGCGGACATTATCATACTGAACACCTGTGCCGTTCGTGCCAAGGCAACTGATAAAGTTTATTCTGCACTGGGGCGTATCAGACGTGCGAAAAAGCCAGACGCCCTGTTCGGAATCGTTGGTTGTGTTGCGCGCGAATCGGGTGCAGACGCATTCCGTCGCATACCAGACCTGAACTTTGTACTGGGGCCACAAAGTTATCATAAACTGCCAGACATCTTAAAAACCCCAGACGCCCGCCTGTTAAACATTGATTTGGGCGGCCTGGAAAAGTTTGATTCCCTGCCCCAAATGGAACGTTCCCCACTGGTGACCTATATTCCAATCCAAGAAGGCTGCAACCACGTCTGCACATATTGCATTGTTCCATACACACGTGGTCGCGAAATTTCACGTTCTTTTGAATCGGTAATGGCGGAAACCCTGCACGCGGCAAAAACGGGTGCGATTGAAATTTGCTTTTTGGGACAAAACGTGAATGGATATAAATACACAGACGCAAACGGCACGACATACCGCCTGTCTGACATAATTCGCGAAACCGCAAAAATCCCAGAAATCATGCGTATACGCTTTACATCCAGTTATCCGACCGAAATGACAGACGACCTGATTGACATGTTCAGAACAGAATCAAAATTATTACCATTTTTAAACATGCCAATCCAAAGCGGCGCGCCCAATGTACTTACCCGCATGAACCGCCCATACAGCCTGGAATTGTATTGCGACATTATAAACAAATTAAAATCTGCACGCCCTGACATTCAAATTTCATCTGACTTTATTGTCGGCTTTCCCGGCGAAACGGATGATGATTTCGAACAAACAATGCATATTGCCGAACGAATAAAATATATAAATTCATACTCGTTCAAATATTCACCACGTCCACATACGGCTGCGGCCCTGATGCCAGACCAAATACCAGAAAACGTCAAGGCCACCCGCCTGGCAAAATTGGACACATATCTAAACGAAGTTCAACGTGAATTCAACGAATCGTGCATTGACAAGACGCTCTCGTGCCTGTTAGAAGGCCCGGATAAAACCGGCCGTCATTTAGTATATCGCACACCATTTATGCAGCAATGCATCGTGGCGTATCGCGATAACGCCCCCAATTTGGCCGACATAAAAATCACGGCTGCGAACAAGGCATCACTGCGCGGTGAAATTATTGATTAAATTAAAAACAAACCTTGCCACCAATCGACACCTGATATGAATACATATCAAACATCCGCAGAACAGACAGTTTTATATCTGCACCTGCCCCGTCATAGTTGGACCAAAATCCCATGCGTCCCGTTGCCATAATGGCGACATCTGAATTTACCCCCAGTCCAAAACCATATTCATATTTAATCCCCAGCATTTGATACGTATATTCCACATCTAAACCGGTATGCCCACGCAAAAAAATATCAGATATATTTTCCAACACATATTTATACCCATCAATACCAACAAATGGCACAACATAAAACGAATCGCCCAACCGATATTTATATCCAAAATCCACAACACCGCCAATGGCCAGCACCGACGGATTATTAATAAATTCATCATTATAAACCACATCACCAATTTTAAAGTCAAACCTGTCCGCACCAACGATGCCACGTATAAACAAATCATCCTGCATAAAATATTGCGCTGATAAATTTATACCATAGTATAGGCCATCAAACGCGTCCAGCCCAGACATATACTCAACCCCGCCTATACGCATCCCCAAACCAGCTTTTATCGGTCCCATTCCAAAATTAACACCGGCATTTATATCCCCAGAATTAAAATCATCTGAAAACACAAAATCTGTTTTCGCCCATCCATCTGCGTTATCCAAAACGCCCAGGCTATCAAATGCATTTATAACCCGCACTGTTTTCATCAGAACACTTGGATTAAATCGCGCCGTACGTGCCATAATATCACGAACAGAATTCATATCCCCGGCCGAATCCAGCGCACCCAACAAATTGTCATTTAAATTTTTATTACGCAAATCATTCAGCAATTTACCCGTATTATTTCCAAAAATCTTGACATAGTCCGTTTCACGCACGCGCCTTACAAATAATTTTTCATCATCGATATATGCAACATCTGAAAATAACGGGTCAGCTTTATCATTTTTAAAATACACCCGCCCATCACCTGAAACATTATCAAAGATTGGGATATTATACACTTGGGCCAAATTATCCAGCATCAGCACAACATCCCCACGCAAGATAACAGACCCCACCCCATCAAAA
>JAFNYG010000088.1 GCA_017383325.1 Alphaproteobacteria bacterium
AAGTCAAAATGGATGACGATACGATGTTCTATGGTAACCTGGGGGCGGTTGTTTCAAACAGCCTGCGGGTTAAGAAAGGGACAACAAATTACTCGGTTGTGAATGACAATCAGTAAATTGTAAAGAGACAAGGAAGGAAACAAAAATCCCGCCGTTTGGCGGGGTTTTTGTTTGGTGGCAATGAACAATAAAAAAAATCCCGAAAAAGTCAGATGTTTTTTCGGGAATAAGAATTACGAAAATTGCAAAAATAAAATTAATCTTGGCCGTTTAATGATTTTAACATTTTCATGATGATTTCACGCTGGTCATCAGATGGTAATTTCCAATACAAATTTATTAGTTGCAATGATTCATTTTTTGCCAATGGATCAAAGCTGTCTTGGTCAGATATGCGCGCCCTGGGCAGGTGGCCGTTTCGTGGTTCACGTTCAATATGTCCCGGCAGACCCGCAAAGAAAAATGATACAGGAGTTTCCAAAGCCGCACTGAGTTCAAACAGGCGGGACGCAGATATTCGATTGCCCGCAGATTCATATTTTTGTATTTGCTGAAATGTGACGCCGCATATTTTTGCCAAATCTTTTTGGGACATGCCCATCATGATTCGACGCAGCTGCATGCGCTGACCAATGTGTTCGTCTATCGAATTTGGTACAAATGGTTTTCCACTCATGTTTTTTGACCTCTCCGTAAGATATACTTCCTAGAAAGTTTATACAATTTTTCTTTTGCTTTTGCAATTAAAAAACAGATATAATATCCTGGAATTTCGTAATTTAAGGGGAAAATATGAAAAAGCCACTTGTTTTGTGTATTATGGATGGGGTTGGAATTAATCAAGATAAAAATAATAACGCAATCGCGAATGCAACAATGCCATTTTGGAACGAATTGCTGCAAAAATATCCGCATGCGCAACTGGATGCCAGTGGGGTGGCGGTTGGATTGCCCGATGGAACAATGGGAAATTCTGAGGTTGGACATATTACCATTGGTGCAGGACGTGTTGTAAACCAATTCTTGCGCAGATTTCAAATAGAAAACTGGGATGAAAATACGTATCTGGCGGATTTTATTCGGTCGGTGCGTATGGATGGCGGGATTGTCCATATCGGTGGACTGATGTCTGATGGGCGTGTACATTCCGATGTTAATGATATACTGACAATCGCAAATCGTATTTTAGATGCGGGATTAAAAATTTGTATACACTTTATCGCAGATGGGCGTGATACCCTGCCCCGGTCGGCAAAAAAATATGTAGATTTAATAAAAAATAGATTGGGTGTTGCACTGGACGATGGGCGCGCGCGATTTGGCACTATTTCTGGGCGATATTGGGCGATGGACAGGAATCAAAATATGGATCGAACCGCACTGGCGATTGATGCAATTGCAAACGCAACGTCAGAATATCGGGCAAAAAATATTGATGATGCATTAAATCAGGCATACGAACGTGGTGAAACAGACGAATTTATTAAGCCAACCGTTATCGATGGCGATTTGCCAATTAAATCACAGGACGGTTTTTTATTTGGAAACTATCGCAGTGATCGCGCACGCCAAATTATGCGCGAAATATTAAAGACCAAGGCACATGTGTTGTGCTTTTCGCAATATGGCGAAGGATTGAATGAATTGTGCCCTGCACTGTTGCCAGATGTGACGGTGGATAACACGTTGGGCGATGTGTTGGCGGAACATGGGCTTAGCCAGCTGCGAATTGCAGAGACGGAAAAGTACAATCATGTCACATATTTCTTTGACGCAGAAAGAAATGTCGATTTCCCAAATGAAAAAAAGATTTTGGTGCCATCGCCAGATATTGCGACATTTGATTTGAAGCCTGAAATGGCGGCTGCGGAAATAACAGATGCCCTGTTGCCGATGTTGGGTGAATATGATGTTGTGATACTAAACTGGGCCAATGGCGATATGGTTGGGCATACCGGAAATTTTGATGCAGCGGTGCGTGCAATGGAATTTCTGGATCGGCAGTTGGCACGATTGGTTCCGGCGGTGTTGAATATGGGTGGAATGTTACTGATTACCGCCGATCATGGAAACGCAGAAAAAATGTGGGACGATAAAAACAATTTGCCGTGGACGGCACATACGACAAATCCGGTTAATTTGGTTGTTGTTGCACATGATGCGCCGGCGGTGCATGATGGTGGATTGGCAGACATTGCGCCAACAATGCTGAAAATTCTGGGGATTGCACAGCCGCCCCAGATGACTGGGCAATCGTTGATATAAAAAATCCCCCCAATTGGGGGATTTTTATTTGTTGCCATGGGGTAACAAACATTTTATGAAAATCTTGTTTTGTTTGTCTTGCTAAACTTTGTTTTGTCTTGTTTTCATAGTGGGTGTATTTTTCTCTTGCGTGTGTGGGGGGAAATTTTCTACCATGAAACATAAAAGAGAGGACAGTATGGGAAGAATGCGTAGTTTTCTGGGATTTTTTACTGGTTTGGCTTTGTCGTTTTTTGTTGTTGATGCGTTCGCAGCGGGGTATACGTGCCCTTCGTTGCCGAAATATACGTCGTGTAACCCAGGCTATTATATGACCTATAATGGTAATCCTGATTCAACGCCGAAGGTTGGTAACAAATGTACAATATGTCCGGCGGGTTCGTACTGTAACAATGATAAGAAATATCTTTGCCCAGCAGGGACATATAATGGGGTCATTGGTCAATCAACAGAAGACGCATGTATAAAATGTGCCCAAGGTTCTATATCCGAAACAGATGGCGCAATAGCATGTACCGTGTGTCCGGCTGGGCAGACCACCAATGGCACAGGTCAGACCAGTTGTGAAGTGGATTGTGCAAATAAAAACGATT
>JAFNYG010000089.1 GCA_017383325.1 Alphaproteobacteria bacterium
GACTGTCTTTGACCAATCTGGTGTATTGATATAAACCCCTGGAATTTTTTTAAATTGCAAACAATCTGCCGCCACACATGGCCACCCCACCAAAAACAAAGTGCCCCACACTAAAATCCGCATTAATCGGCCGCCCCTTGTTTTTTCAGGTATTCATTAACAAAATTATTACCATACATTTTGTACAATTCTTCGGCCAACAGCACCGACGAACGTCCTGATTCAAACAGTCTTAATAAATTCCCCAAACCACCCAGTTCTGTATTTAAAATCACAGATTCACCATTAACCGGCCGCGACAGCAACACCGCGCGTTTCAGATTTGGATATGCCTTGCCCTGGATGAACGCCATTTCTAATGGGTTTAAATTCCAGTGTGCATAATCTGACGCATCTGCGGCCGGGTTTCGGAAAAACATAACGGTCTGTGCCTGGCCACGCACAACATCGCCCACCCCTAATTTATCCAGCACATTTGCACGTTGGAATGCAACCATATATGCCTGGCGATTTTTACGTCCTTCTTGTAATCCTGTGATAAAGTTATCACGGAACATTTTGTTTTCCAGCATTGGTGCAGTTTCGTCAATCATAATCAGCGATGGGTTTCCACCTGACACAGTAATATTATTAATTCTGTGCAATATATATGAAATCACCGCTGGGGACAAAACCTGGTCGTTTAAAATATCTGTAAAATCGAATGTTGTCAGACGCGAATGCAAATCCAGTGTATCTGATACTTCGTTAAACATATCACCATATTGCAATGGGTCGACCCATTTTTTCAGTGCCGCGCGCATATTTCCGGACGACGAAAAACAACTTTCCCACAAATTTTTCAACATCCTGTCATTATCATTCAAGTAATCAAAATTCACCGACACAGCGCGCGCAATTTCATCTGCGGACGCGGCATCACTTTGCCCTGAAATAATTGCGAACCACCGCCGCAAGAACGCACGATTCACCGCGGAATCCGGCATTTTCAGCGGATTTAAATGGGTCAAGAAAGTCTGTTCCATCGGATCAGATTTTTTTTCTTTTCCATGCATAGTGACATATTTTCCACCGACCGCCAATGTAAAGATTTCCGCCCCTTTGTTTCTGTCGAAAAAGAACGCCTTTAACTTTGGGTGACGCAAACTTTGCGCAATCAAAAATGAAAACAGTGTTGTCTTACCACCACCTGTCGGTCCGATTGTCAACGTATGTCCAACAGCCGCCGGTTTATCCGACACATGAAATTGGAATTGATACGGCGTCCCCTGAGCGGTTGGGAACACCACCAGTGGCCCTGGCCCCCAGTCTGAATTTTCAACACCGCGTGGCTGGCTGGACATTGGAATTGAAATTGCCGCCGCCCGTGATAACAATTTAAAACTGCGTGGAAAAACATTAAATCCTGGAATTTGTGCGAACCACGAAACCTTAGACGCGAATGTTTCAACAACAGGCGAAATACCAAATTGCGCTGCAATCTTTTTAAATTCATCAATATATTTTTGCAAATCTTCAATTGTTGCACCAAACAAAACAAACAATGGATAGTAATCAACCAAGCTTTGGTTACCACTAACATTTTCATCCATTGCGACCTGGGCCTGTGAAATTTGTGATTCTGTTGACTGTGCCTTTTCTTCTTCTGCGGTTGAACGTTTTCTTCTTATTGTGTTTTCGACATCTGCGGCCTTCATTATATGAAAACCATTCATAGTAATCATTTCTGTCTGAATTGTCGACACAGTATCAAAGAATTCTTCATCCAGATAATCCGGCGAAATTTTAAATGACACACATGCTGCAAACGATTGATTTCCACCGCTAATATACCGCACAACGCCATCATTCAAGAATTCCACATCATCAACCGTTGTCAATTTTGCGATATTATTATCTGCGCGTTTTGGCATTGGTTTTGAAATTGGCGACAAAATCCGTCCAAAGAAACGTGCCATATTATCTGGACTGTCATTTTTCAACACCACCGGTTTATATGGGGCCAGTATTGATTCAATATAATTACCATATTGATTCAGTTTTGCCCGTGCATCCCCCCCTGCAACGGACAACACAATATAATAATTATTCAAGAAAATCTTTAACCCCTGTCCGCGCCATTTATTATAAATACGCTGCAATGTTGGCTGGTCAAATTCATAATTTGTATTTTCATCTGCCGCGTCACGTATCATATAGAACCGCAGAACAACACCTGAATCACGAATTTGATTAAACAATTGCGCCCGCAAATCCAAGAATTTTTCTTTTGCCGCATCATCCTGCATACTGGTCTGCAATCCTGCAACCCTGTACACACGAATTAAACTGCCATCGGTCAGCTGCATAGAATTATCATTATATACCGTACTGAACGGCAAATAGTTTGAATATTTTGCATAACCAAATTTAGGAAAAATCCTGCGATTTAAAACCGGCACATACATTACCAGTATTAAAAACACACACAGCGACGCCAACACCAAAACAGTCAAAGTAATTGGGAAACCACCACCTGCAAAATATTCAAAAAATTCATTTAACTGATGTATCATGCTGCCAATTTTCCTGGTATTTTACGTTTTAATAGTTGTAATTTTGCGGTAACAATCTGTCCCAATTGCGGGTCACGCTTTGAAAATATTGCGATTATCATATGAACAATTATAACCGACACTAAAAAATATAGCGGTGGCACTGGCCTAGCGCCCTTGGTAACAACCACAGAAACAACAAATACAACAATCCAAATCAAGAATTGAACAAGAAAATTTAACACGGCCAACGAATAAGGCACATAAAATATATGCGCCGGGTTTGCCAATGCTTTTAATACTTGCTGTTTCATTCTCTTTCCGTCCTGTTGATAATTATAACAATTTCAACAATTTTCAACAAGCACAAAAAGCCCAGACCTTATTTTTGTTAAAACTGTTAAAAACCTATCCCTTTTTCAACTGTTAATTATTTTGTTAAATTTTCAACAATTTCGTAAAAAGTCGGGAAAACCTGGCAAATAATTGTTGAAAACCTGTTAATAAAAAACCAAAAACTGTTTTCAACACTTTCAACCGCCCCTACTACAACTACTAATAAATAATATATTATTTGATTTTTGAAAAAATATGTTTATAATCGCCTTGTAAAAAGGATTAAGACATGAAATTTTTAAGTTCATTAAAGGCTTGGAAGAAACGCGGTAATGTAAAACAGATCCGTCGTGGCAAACAGGTTATCTTGATCGACCCTAACAACCCAAAATTCAAAGCGAAACAGGGTTTCAAGAAAAAATAAAAATTCCGCCGATTGGCGGTTTTTTTTATTTTCTGTTCTTTCTAAATTCATCCAAAGACACAACACGACCTGGGTCTGGGACGGTATCTGGTTTTTCTTCCAGTGGTAATTCCATATCATTATCTGTGGTTGCTGGTTGCATTTTTGTCTGGAACGACAGCATAAAATCAACCGATGGATCTTTGAATTCGACCAACGCAGAAAATGGCACACGAATAAAGAACGGACGTCCATCAAAC
>JAFNYG010000090.1 GCA_017383325.1 Alphaproteobacteria bacterium
GACTTATATCCTGGAGACCATCGTGTCCAAGCGCTTCGGCGGTCACACCGAAAGCCAGGAGCTGGGCCTGCCCGTGTCCGAGACCGGGTTGGTACTGCCCTGCGGCGCCACGGGCAGATGGCAGTGTGATTGACGAACAGACAATGGCGGATCACTTTGCGTACTTTGACAATGCAAAAATGGATATGGGCCCACATTGCAAACGCGAACGCAGCGCATTCGGCCAGGTGTTTCACATTATGATGCTGGGCGGCTTTACAGTTGAAATAACTCTGCTGCCACCACCACCCCTGACGGGGTTAGACAGAAAGCAGATTGCCGACGTCCTGCAAAAACAAGTGTCGGAAAAATACATGGAATTAAAAGATAAGAAATAATAAAAAAATAAAGAGATTTAGAAAATGAAAACAGCAATTACACCAACACGCGCTGAAAATTTCAGCGAATGGTATCAGAATCTAATCGTTGCGGCAGATTTGGCAGAAAACGCACCTGTGCGTGGTTGTATGACAATTAAACCATATGGCTGGGCAATTTGGGAATTGATGCGTGATGAAATGGATAAACGTATCAAGGCGCACGGCGTGCAAAACGCAAACTTCCCATTATTGATACCAATTGACTTTTTTAACAAAGAAGCGGAACATGTCGCCGGCTTTGCCAAAGAATGCGCGGTTGTCACCCATCATCGTCTGAAAATGATTGATGGCACATTGCAACCAGACCCAGATTCAAAATTAACCGAACCATACATCATTCGCCCAACATCTGAAACGATTATCGGCGAAGCGATGTCGCGCTGGGTACAATCGTATCGTGATTTGCCATTGAAATTGAACCAGTGGGTAAATGTTATGCGTTGGGAAATGCGTCCACGTATGTTCCTGCGCACATCTGAATTTAACTGGCAAGAAGGCCATAACGTATTCGCTACCCACGAAGAGGCGAATGCAGACGCGCGTAAAATGCACAAAATGTATGGTGACTATATGCGTGATGTTTTGGCAATTCCATCTATTATGGGTGAAAAAACACCCGAAGAACGCTTTGCGGGTGCAGATCACACATATACCCTGGAACATATCATGCAGGACGGCAAAGCGTTGCAGGCCGGCACATCGCATGACCTGGGCCAGCATTTCTCGAAATCATTCGGTATTCAGTTCCTGGGCAATGACGGCAAATTGCAACATGGCTGGACAACATCGTGGGGAACAACGACCCGTATGATGGGTTCTATGTTTATGATTCATTCTGATGACGATGGATTAATTTTACCG
Source organism: Alphaproteobacteria bacterium (assembly GCA_017383325.1). The sequence goes on from JAFNYG010000090.1 coordinate 1,281, forward strand.
CCATCTGTTGCACCATATCAGGTTGTAATTATTCCAATCACCCGTGAAGAAACAGCGGAAAAACTGAATGAGTATGCCGATGTGCTGGGCGATAAACTGCGTGCGGCGGGGGTACGTGTCCTGGTTGACACGTCCGATATGCGTGCGCCGGACAAAATGTGGAAGTGGATTAAGCGCGGTGTTCCATTGCGTGTTGAAATTGGCGCACGTGAAATGGAATCTGGCAATGTCACAATTACACGACGTGATTTAGGTCGTGAATCCAAACGTACAATTGCGACAGATGAATTGGCTGCAACCGTCAACGACATTATGCGCGATATTCACGATACGATGGTTGCGCGTGTTGAAAAGCGCAATGCAGAAATGATTCACGACGTTGCAGATTTAACTGCATTGGATGCAGCATTGGCAAACGGTGAAATTGGATTTTTCCGTATTAAATATGAAATGACTACAAATGAACAGTTTGATGGACTGATGGAAAAATACAAAATCACACGTCGTTGTCTGGATGACCGCGACCCAGAATATGTGTTTGTTGCAAAATCGTACTAAAAAAACGGGGCGTTTGCCCCGTTTTGTTTATTCTTGATACAAAGCGAAAAAATTATGATATAATATCCACAATGGAAATAAAAGAGAGAGAATATGAAAGTTTCAATTATTGGCATTGGTTCGGTTGGTTCTGCGGTTGCGACCGCGGTTGCGCGCACAGGTCTGGCACATGAAATTGTATTGTTTGATAGAAATGGCATTCGCGCACGCGCAGCCGCCGAAGACCTGGGGCACGCTGCTGCATTTTCATATGATATAAAAATAACTGCGGTAAACACATATCGTGCTATTCGCGGTTCTGATATTGTGATAATTGCTGCCGGCACGAATCAGAAGCCGGGTCAAACCCGTACAGATTTATTGCACGCAAACGCAGCAGTAGTATCAGATATTATTCCGCGTGTAATGCCGCACGTTGATGCCAAGACCGTTAAACTGATAATTGTCACAAATCCGTTGGACGTTATGGTTATGCTGGCCCAGAAATTATCAAAACTGCCGTCGTCGCGTGTAATTGGTACGGGCACAATGTTGGATTCAGCGCGTCTTCGTACAATATTGTCGCGTCAGTTATCCGTATCGACCCAGTCCATAAATGCGTATGTTCTGGGCGAACACGGTGACAGCAGTATGATTGTCTGGTCATCTGCGTGTATTGGTGGGATTGATTTAAATTCATTTTGTCGTCAAACTAAAATCAGTCTGCCGCAAACCACACGCAATACAATCGAACATCGTGTGCATAATGCTGCCTATGAAATAATCCAAGGACGTGGCGCAACCTGGGATGGAATTGCGGGCGCGGTGGCTGATTTATTGCGTTGCATCGTTAATGATGAAAACAGAATCTTGACCGTGTCAACGGTTGATGGTACAGGTGACCGGGCGGTATCTGTGTCGTTGCCACGTGTTATAGGTTCGTCTGGTGTTGTTGCAACA
>JAFNYG010000091.1 GCA_017383325.1 Alphaproteobacteria bacterium
ATTATTATACCGCGTGAATCTGGTAAATCCATCATGGCATCTGCCAATGTGGCGGCAACATCTGGGTAATCAACCGCCGAATTCGGGTTATCCGTTCCCAGATTCACAACGTTATAACCCGCGGCAGATAACATTTCAATTAAATACAATTTCAAACCGACCCCACGATGATCGGCAGCAATAAATACTTTGGATACTGTTTTATTCATTTTTCCTTGTCCTTGCGCTTTTGTAATTTACATTCTAAACCTGTGTTTCCTGTTATATTTAATGTACGGTATGACAATGTGCCGACCATTCTTGCGGCACTGAACACATTCGCGGTATTCACAGTTGCGGGGCCATCCAGCTCGCCGTGTAAAAACAAAACAGGCGTTTTAACTTCGCCGACAACGCGTCCGCCACGTCCGATAACGACCGTTTCTGCGGTTATATTACCAATAACTTCGCCATGAATCTGAACGTTGTGATCGGTTTTGATGTCGCCTGTTAATTTGCAGCCCGCGCCAATAACGGTCGGCGATTGCTTTTCAGTAGAATTAGTAAATGCCAGCATATCTATTCATCCTTTACAAATTTCGTTGGATCAAATGGGGTACCCTTGTACCGAATTTCATAATGTAAATGCGGACCAGTAGAACGACCAGAAGACCCAGCCAAACCAATAACAGTCCCAGGGCGAACCCAATCGCCACGACTGACCAAAATCTGAGATAAATGTGCATATAATGTCGTGAATCCAAGGCCATGATCAATTTCAACAGTCGTTCCATAGCCAACACGTTCACCTGCGGATACAACACGACCGGGTGCAACCGCCATCAATTCTGTGCCGATTTTTCCTGAAAAATCAATCCCACGATGTTTCTTGGGTTTGCCGGTAAATGGATCTTTGCGCGTTCCATAATGTGATGTAATGCGTGAATTTACAGGTTTGCCCAACGGCAATATTTCATTTAAACGACGCAATCCATTCCAACGTTCCAAACCATCGGCTAATTTCTGATACTTTGCATCCAGTTCTTTGTCAAATTCAATCGGCGTAAATGCAGACCCAACCAACGGATTGTTATATTTGTTCGCACTGTGCAACAGCGATGTCTGATTCAACCCCAGTGATGCCAATGTTCCGTTTATGCGCTTTATATTCTTTTGCAATTCATCGGTATTTTCTTTCGTCAATGCAGACACAGTATCAACGATAATATTGTCTGCATCCACAATCTGGGCCATAATTTCTGCTATTTGTGAATTGCGACGCTTTAATTCTTCGTTTTCAGCGCGAGTCAATTCATACTCAGCAGACAGCTCTGATAACTTGGTATATTCTGGTGTAAAATCTTCGTCACGCAACATTTCAACAATGCGAGTGCGCAGAAAGTCCAGTTCGCCCCATGTCTTGATACGCGTATTCATTAATTTTTCGCGTTCAGCATCGTCAAGTTTTTTTGTGTTTAACACCTTGTCATCAATGACGTTTAATTCGCGGACTAAATCATTGTACTTGGTCAAATATGTCTGCAAATCTGACATGTGGCGGGTGTGAGTGGCACGTGCCTGTTCCAATTGTTCTGTACGCTTTTGCAACAGGGGACGATGATAAACAAATACGTATGTTGACCACGAAGCCCACAGAACCAATCCAACCTTGCCACAAAAACGGGTGAAACGCCAAAAACTGCTTTGCCCATACGTGTATACATTGCCGCGCGGCGTGTCCATCACAGTAAACTCACGTGGCGGAAATATACGAACTATCACGCGCCATATGGCACGAAATGGCGATGTAATAAACGCCCACAGGGATGTAAAATATCGCGCTATAAAATTTATCATTTGTGTGACAGTTTAGTCAAAGTATCCGCAATAGTCAAGCCATCGCGCAAAATAGGTTCATAATTCATAGCGCAGCCGCGATGTATAATGGATATCCCACGCGCCCCCAGGCGCCCAGATAACAAAACACGTTCTGCTGTGTCACGCGCCCCGAATAATGGAAACATCGTTATATCGCCTAATTTCTTGGCCATTTCTGCAATAACAATCCCCGCGGTAGCAGCATCTGTAATAATGCAAAAAGTTCCCATCGGACGCACACGGGAAATACAACGCGCCACCCATTCAGGCAAATCAGCATTGTGATGCGCGTTATGCTTCGCGGGCGTGCCACTGAAATAAGGCGGATTTGTTATAACCAGATCAAATGTTTTATTTGTGCGCCATGTGGCGATATCTGCGTTCAACAGTTCGATGTTCGCGCAGTTTAGATCTGCGTTATCGCGACATGCGGTTAACATGTCATCCGATATGTCAATTCCGGTTATATCCATATCTGGATTATTCGCCAACAGGCACAGCGATACACCACCGGTACCAATACCAACATCCAGCACAGTTTTAGCACCATGTGGTGCAAAAGCCGCCAGCCACACGGCGTCTGATGTTGGGTTATAATGACCGCGATACATTTTAACGCGACCACCCATCAAGGTAAAAATTTCTTGTTTTATGCTCATCTGTATTTATAATAAAGCAACAAAAACAAAAGGCAAGTGTATGTTGAACGAGTTTATTGTGGTGGAAAGTGCAGTAAGCGCTTTTAATAATGCAGCATTGTGGGCACCAGCATTTTTGTGGTGGACGGGGCTAGCATTGCCACTGTTTATCATTACATTTTGGTGTAGCGATATAATTCTGAAACGCATTGGATGGACCAGCGACAATATACTGAATA
>JAFNYG010000092.1 GCA_017383325.1 Alphaproteobacteria bacterium
ATTGTTTCGTTGTCCGGCATTTTCAGGTTCATTTTTCCAAATGGTGTATCTGGTTCGATTGTCAGTTCATACAAAGAACAATGTTGAATCCCCAGGTCATTAATTTTTCGACATAAATTCGCGACATCATCAACGGTTTCGTTTGGCTGGCCGTAAATAAAGTCTGCGGACGCGCGAACGCCCAAATTTTTTGCCACGTCTAATAAATTTATTGCGTCTGTCACACTGTGTCTTCGTCCCAGAAATTTCAGTTTTTTATCATCCAGACTTTGTATTCCGATAGACAGTCTGTTGATTCCCAGTGCGGTGAATTGTACCAGTTTGTTTTTATCCAATGTTCCCGGGTTTGATTCCAGCGTAATTTCTGCGTTTGCCCCCAGGTGAAAATTTTTACAAATTGTGTCGATAATTTTTTCACAGCATTCTATGGGCATCAGTGATGGTGTGCCGCCACCAAAAAATACAGTTGGAATGTCAATTGCCCCCAGTGTTTGCCCCCATGATTCAATTTCATCACAAATGTTCGCTGTGTATTTGTCCCAGTCCGGTTTGGCGCATGCGGTTGAAAAGAATGCGCAATAATTGCACTTTGACATACAGTACGGAACATGGATGTAAATATTGTGTGGTGTGTTTTTCATATTGCCTGTATTGTACATTTCAAAAATTTATGTGCAAGGGGGAAATGAAAATACTTTTACAGGCCGCATTTTTATGTTATAATACACACAACAGTATTCTGATGAAGGCAGGGAAAGTATCATTTTTATCGCTGTTTTTTGCGCCATTCGTTGCGTTCGCCGCAAACGAAGGTGTCCCGTCGTATTACCAAACACAATCTGCGCCGACTGCGAACCAGATGTCATATGGGCGCTATGTTGACCAGGGGTATACAAAATATGTTGGCAAATCCGGAAATAAACAGGTTGTAGGGTCACGAACCTATTCGTACCAGGTTCCACGCGCCCAGGAAATGCCCAGATTTTCTGGAACAATGACGGCAAATGGGATTGCGTTGCCAATTGAATCGGAACCTGCCACATCAATTTATGCGGGCTATTCGCGTCGTTTTGCGGATTTTGAATTTGAAACGGGTGTAAATTCCGTCCTGGAATGGGACGATATGATTTGGAACGAAATTCGTGTTGGCGCGCGTCATAATTTCAGCCTGCGCGATTTTGATTTATCTGTTTATGGTGAATACGCATATGGTGATATGTCCCACGGCGGACTTTCCATGGATTACGACCTGAAACCGTTCGAAGCGCAATACCCAGAATACGGCATATTCACAATATCTATGGGCGATCAATCTGGGCGCAGTAATTATTTCAGATTTGGTATATCTGCGCACCACATATGGGATATTGGTGGGTGGAAATTGTCGCCAACATTCGGTTATGAAATATTCAAACACAATCTGGAAATGTCGGATCACTATTATCCGAATCCTGGGGTGTATCTGCCATTGATGACGGATGACGGTTATTATGTTTTTGGTAATGAACTGGGCGAATATTTTGCGGTGCCTATTGGGACGACACCACCCGAAGATTGGTACCAGGTTTGCATGTCCCCCGAAGATATCAAGGTTGTAACCAACGCGTGGAGTGGCACCAGCACAGATGGATTCCCATTTTTGGGTGATTCCCTGGTAACAGGCGATTATGAAATCGCGATGGGCAACATTCCATGGGGTGTCAGTGCCGGCGAATGCGTAATTATTGGTGGCGACGGCCCAGTTGTTGTAGAGGGGACAACACACATATACAACACGACTTGGTCTGGATTTTACGTCGGGCTAGAGGTTGAAAAACAAATGACATTGCGGGACAAATTGCGCCTGTATATGCAGTTTGGCTTACCGAAATATTCATCCGAAGGTATCTGGCCAAATCGTACCGATTGGCAACAGAACCCCAGTTTCTTGGACGAAGGCAGCAATGGTGCATATTCGTACGCCGCCGAAATGGAATACAACTACAAATTGTCTGACCGTGTTCAATTATCGCTGAAAGTGGACACAAATCTGTTTCATGTTGGCAAGATTGGCGGGGAATTATATGTCGCGGAATACAGCCAATACGTAATCGATGAAAATGGCCAGTACGTCATGCAAGAGGTTATAGATGACCAAGGGAACAAGTATTTTGTTCCATTGCTGGAAACCATGCCTGCGCATACGGAAAAGGTTTCTGATTCATTGAAACGGGCCACATGGCAATCCTTTGGTATTCACTTGGGTGTGAAATACGCTTTTTAATCATACGGGGTAAATAAATGAAAAGAATTACGATGTGGCTGTGTGCCGCGGTATGCTGTTTGCCGTTTTCTGTACACGCAGAACGCGGTTCGTTTGATTCTGCGCGATGGTATTCAATGCTGGATTCTGTGCGCACGCGCGCATCTGCGGAAAATATTTCGTCAGAAACGGTAAATGCCACATTAAAGTACCCGTCGTTTATTCCATCAATTGTTCGCAGTGATGCGAACCAGTCTGAATTTAAATTAACCCTGGATGGTTATTTGGCGCGAACTGTAAATCAAACGCGCATTGACAACGGAAAAAAAAAGCGGGCTATGTATCCGACATTGTTGTCGCGCATTGATGACCGATATGGTGTTCCGCCGCATGTTATGCTGGCTTTCTGGGGGATGGAATCGAATTATGGTGCGGTTAAATCGCGGCATAAACTGACGGACGCATTTTTTACGTTGATATATGATGGTCGTCGCGAAACGTTTTTTACCAACCAGTTGATTGCACTGATGAAGATTGCGGATAAAAACAATCTGGATATAAATTCTATATCTGGGTCATGGGCTGGTGCGATGGGTCACTTTCAATTTATTCCAACAACACTGGCGCAGTATGGTGCCGATGGTAACGGTGATGGGCGAATTGATATAATTAACAATGTATCGGACGCGATGTTCAGTGCCGGTAATTATCTGAATAAACTGGGGTGGAATAAAAACGAACGTATTGTTCGCCGTGTAATACTGCCTGCAGATTTTGACATCTCGCTGCTGGACGGAAAGACCAAGTTAACATTACCCCAGTGGTCGTCTATGGGGGTCACGAACCCTGATGGCAGTCCAATCCCGCAAACATCGATGTCTGCAGGTCTGGTTGCCGACGTTGCTGAAATCGAAACTGCGCGCAATGATACGCAATCTGATGTTAGTATGGATACAGATATCGCACCACAACCTGTTATAACGGCGTATTTGACATATCCAAATTTTTACAGAATAAAAAAGTGGAATAATTCCAATTGGTATGCGATTGCGATTGCGACCCTGGCGGACGAATTGCATTAATTTTATCGCTTGTATACCAGTTCGTCTAAATCCTGTTTCAGTTTTTTACGCCACGCATGCCGCGCGTCATGAAACGGTAAAAATTTACACGGCCCATACAACAGGCAATTTTTCCATGCGTATTTTATGCGGCGTTCACGTGGCACACGCAATCCATATTGTGAAAAGATGGCGTCGCACAGTTTTTCATTTCCAACCGTTGTGTTATTCCCATGTTCATCCTTTGCGATTGTATGCATATCATACCGCACAATATTTGGTGTTATAATTGTTTTGGTTGGCGTATATTGGTTTTCCATATGTTGAATAATCAAAAAATCAATTTTTTTTCCGATTTTTCTGCTGAAATCATCTGCGAATTTTGCCCATTGTTCGTTTGTAGTGTTGTGATAGTGTGAAAACCAAACCAGTAATACATTCTGTTTGTCACGTAAATTTTTATAAAACCTGTCTATGCGTCGCTTGTATTTTTCGGCAACCGCTGGGAAAGATTTTTTTAGCGGTACACCGGCGGCAAAATCATGATAGAAATATAACCCAGTACGTATGTTTTTATAGTAATCACATTTGTCATCATTAAAAATATTTGGGTCTTTGTCGACAAAAACGAAGTCGTCTGCATCCATAAAGCCGTCAAAGTCATTCATTATCATATCAAATCGCATATGTGCCGGCACACTGGTCAGCCAATCCAGTGGCCCTGATACCACGCGCAGCCTGTGCTTTTTCAAATACATACTGCATGCGCAATCATGTCCAATTGAATAAACGATATCGTATTTATTTTTCATATTGGTTTCCTATCTTGAATGTTTTTCTATAAAAATCTGTTTGGCTGTGCTGTGCGGAATAAAGAAAGCCATTGCACAGGCAATCCATCGTGCAGTGACCCACGTATCAAAATTTTCAGATGGGTTTTGATTATGGCTGTGTTTATGCACGAATAACAACTCATCGCACCGCCTGTGTTCGCCCGGTATATCAAACATTGGTTGTGTCTTTATACCACATCGCGATGCGACCCAGTTATATGATAATTGATCACGTTTTGAATATTTTTTTACCATTCGCCACCATTTTTGCTGCATACGCTTAATTTTTTTGCTGTTATGTCGTCGCAATATTATGCACGTTTCGTTCAGTCCGTTATTTCGTGGGTATCGACAAATGCGCAGTACACGCATTTCTTGGTCAACGGTGTTTTTGTTATCTATTTTCAGGTCTTTGATTTTTTGCGCTTCGTCATAAATGCATGTGCGTTCTGGGTGCTTTGGGATACAGATTAAATTTTCTTGCCCGATAAGCCTGTCCAGTCGCAAAAAGAAATCTGGTTTCATAATTACGATATTTCCATCCACCCATAAACTGATGTCGTGTTCTGGAAACAAAATATGCGCATTAATTTTATGCCATCGTGCATTTTTCACATTCGTCAGTTTATTATATCCCAATGGTCGTATTTCCCAATGCATATATTTTTGCATACCCAACAGATATTTATTATCTGTAAACATAACGTAATCCCACGTGTCATCCACATACACATGCGCGCATGCATCGTCGTATTCACCGGTAATACATGTATAAATAACTTTTTTCATATCAGTCATGCTTTATCCGTGCCAGCTGAATCATATCAAACAGATATATCTTGGTCTGTCCATGCTTGTGCTTTATTTTTATAAATGGAATAAATCCGAACAGTTTCACCCATCGTGTTTGTCGCATGGGTTTGTTACGTTGTTGCCATTTCCATTCATCATAATACACCGGGTATTTGGCGCGTGCATTTGCAACAATAATTGGCGGCAAATCATACATTTTCTGCCAATGGCGCAGTGTTGTATTATCGCCCGTCCAAACATATTTCAAAACGACATCGTTTAGGTTATGAAAACATGTATGTGGTATTAAATCTACGAACAGCATGCGATCTTCGCATGGCGACCATTTTTCGTTATACCTTACGCCTGAATTTATCAGAACAGATTTTCGTATCATGCATCCAGAATGCACTGGGTTGCATACATAGTTCTCGTTAATCAATGACATTTTTATGTCATGATCATGAATTGGTCGTTGTTGTGTTTTGTATTCTGTGCCATCACGAATTTCGATAACGTTTCCGCCGACTGCACCGATGTGTGGATTTGCATCTAAAAATCCGACTTCTAATTCAAATCTGTTTGGCACAGAAATATCATCATGATCTGCCACCGCCAAGTATTCCCCACGCGCCAAATCGATTAGTTTGTTTCGCGACTTTGTAATACCCATATTTTTTTCATTCGCCATATATTTTATGCGCGCGTCTTTATACGATTCGACAATTTTTTTCAATTCATGGTTATCAGGACTGTCGTTTAACAACAGAAATTCAAAGTCCCCATATGTCTGATTTAAAATGCTGTCAATCATTGCGCGTAAATCGTCTGGGCGTGTATTGTACATTGGTGTCAACACAGATATTTTTGGTGCTTTCATTTTTCGTTCCGTATTTTTTTTATAAATTCAATAATTTCTTGCAGGTTTTTTTGTGGGTCAATTTCTTTTAAAACCAAACCGCGGTTGTATGCCTGCACACGTGTCGCCGGGGCCCCCATGTCAAAGCATGCGATTGGCAATCCCATTGATATTGCCTCGGACGTGGTGTATGAAAATGTTTCTGGCCAAATTGACGGTATAAAAACAATATCTGTGTCATATTTTTCCATCAGTCTGGGTAATTGTCTTGATTTATATTTTCCATGAACAGAAATATTTTTTGGTGCGTCCTTCATTTCGCCAACAACAATTATGTTTACGCCATCTGACAAATTTTTTGCCATTTCACAAATTACGCCTGCGCCTTTTTGGTGCGATATATTCCCCAGTACCACAATATTTACACCCCTGTGCACAGATATATTGGCGTACCTGTAATTTTTTACGGTATGCGGTATAATTTTTATTTTGCTTTCTATGTTGGGGTACATGCGTGCAAAAATTGTTGCGATTGGCTTGGCGAATAAAATTACTTCATCAACGGTGTTTTCAAAGAAATCTTTCCATGCGCTGCGCCAATTGCATATTGTTGTTGCACCAGATTTTAATACGTTATGGGATACGGGATTTTCGGCCAGTTTCTTTTTTGTCCAGCAATTTTCACACCCGCCAACATATGATAAATCGCAATATTTCCCGTCGCAGTTAATTAAATTAAAGCTGGGACAAATCGCGTGAAAATCATGCCCGCGAAAAGACACGTGTATCCGTCCGTTTCTGTTGCGTTTTATTTTTGCAATCAGCCCCAGCATTTTAATTGTATCCTTATATGCCACCAGATTGTTTACAACAATTTCATCAACTGGTACAGAACATAAAAAATCTATAATTTTATCTATATCGTTTGTTATAAAATTTCTGTTGTGATTATTCGCGAACGTCAAATGGTACATTTCTGTTTTTGGAAAGAATTGTAATCGCAGCACATCAAATTTTTTCCGCAGAATTTTAAATTGTCGCCTGGAATACACTTCTGTTCCGCCGCCCAACGCATGATCTGCCCACAGAATTATTGGTCGTCCGGTAAATCCACGTGCAAACGTATCCAGGTTATTTTTATGTCTGGCCCATTGTTTTTGCAAATGCGTCCGCAGTGGTCGTCGAACCGATGCGATTGGAATCAAACAACATGCCACATTGATGATTGTCTTCATGTTCTTTAATCCTTGATTTTTGCCAATGGGATACAGTCGAACATCAGTATCCATTTGTTTTTGATTTTTACCAGCGGTATTTTGCCAAACAGGCGCACGCGAATTCGCCGCAGCTGTCGTTCGAATTCCAATCTGTACATTGGGTATTTATTGCAGATTTGCAGTTTTATTGATTTGTGTGCAATTTCTTGGCGCGTCTTCATGCGATGTGACGTGTTTTGTTCGTCATATCTGTATTCAACTAAAACTTCCTGGATGTTATGAAATTCTGTACACGCCATCAGTTGCCCCCACAGCCGATAGTCTTCTGCGGGGGTGTATTGTTCTTCGTATTTTATATTGTTTTCCGTCAGTACGGATTTTCTAATCATCGCACTTGTATGCATAATTGCGCATACATCGGTCAGTCTAATTTTGATGTCTGTATCATGTTCTGGGTTTTTGCGCACAAAGTCTTTGGCGCCGAACCAGTGTGTCCATGTGCCTACGACGCCGACATATGGATTGTTGTTCAAAAAATCGACTTGTTTTTCCAGGCGTGTTGGGTGTGAAATATCGTCATGATCAAATATTGCGATATACTTTCCGCGTGCCACATCAATCAGTTTATTTCTGGATTGCGATATGCCGATATTTTTATCATTTTTCAAATATATAATTCGCTTGTCATCATAAGACCGCACCAGTTTTTC
>JAFNYG010000093.1 GCA_017383325.1 Alphaproteobacteria bacterium
AAATCGCGCTGTACGCATTGTTTTGTGGCCTGCCGCGGTTTGATGTGTGTGTTAATGCCGCGATTTTGTCACGTGTGGCGGCCGCAGATTCAAAATCCATGTTTGCAGAATATTGATGCATTTGTCGGGTCAGATCGGCGATTATTGGGGTGCTGTCACCGGTTAATATTTTTCGCGCTGTACGCACGTTTTCTGCGTATTTTTGTTTGTCTGGGTTTGTGCATGGGGCACAGCAACGACCAATTTGGTGCAACAGGCATGGACGCGTTCGGTTGCGCATTTGCGTGTCTGTGCATGTGCGGATTTGGCAGACACGTTGAATCGTTTTTATTGTTTCGTTTAATGCAGATACGGATGGGTATGGGCCGTATACATCGCGTCGCTGGGATATTTTTCCGCGGAATTTTAGCAGGCGCGGAAAATCGTCAGATGTTAATGCCAACATAGGATACATTTTGCCATCCGTCAGCATGATGTTGTATTTTGGTTTTTGTGTTTTGATAAGTTCTTGTTCGCGAAGCAGGGCGTCTGATTCGGTTGGAACAGTTTCCCATTCGACACGTGATACCAGTGTTCGCATAACCTGTTTGTGTAATTCAAGCTTTGATATATCCAGGTATTGACGCAGGCGATTGGATATGTTTTTTGCTTTGCCTATGTAGAGCAGGTTGTTGTCCGTATCATACATTTTGTACACGCCTGGGGCGTGTGGCGCGTTTTCGATTAAATCAGAAAATTGAATATTCATATTCTTTATGATAGAATATTATTAAGTAAATAGCAAATAAGAGGTTTTTCAATGAATCAAGAATCAGGTCGTTCTATGATTGAAATGCTGGGGGTGTTGGCGATTATGGGGGTGATTACTGTCGGGGCAATCGGTATGATTTCGACAGCAATGCGTACGCAAAAGTTGACGTCGGTTAATGACCAGGTCGTTCAGATGGTGACCATGGTGCGCAATATTCATGGCGAATATGATGATTTTTCAAGTATGAATGGCGATACAATCTTTGGCGCAATCGGGATGAGTAACAAGAATCCATATGGTGGTACGTACGAGTTAGCGGTTGATCCAGCAAACCCACGTCAGTTTATCGTGTCGATAAATGGATTGGGGCAAAGTGAATGCGAATCGTTGCTGGCCAAGGCGTGGTCCGATTCGGTTGGGTATCAGATGTCCAGTGGAAAACAGGGTGGGGCAGTTGGATCCTGTGGCGGGGCAGATGGAAAAAATTCTGTTCAAATCATTTATGGTGAATAGTGCGATTTGATGTGCCAAGCGGGGTGTGTGATGGCGGAATTTATAAATGTTTCTGGGGTAGAAGATGGGACACGTTTGTTGCGATTGTTTTTGCGAAAATTTCCATCTATGCCACAGCGCGAATTTTACAAGCTGTGTCGGGGTGGACAGATTCGTGTGAATTCAAAACGTGTGCGCGGTACAGAAATTTTGCGTGCCGGTGATGTGGTGCGCGTGCCACCAACAATTATTAGCTATGCGGATGCAGGGGCCAAGAAAACAGAAAGTGGTAATTTGTTTTCGTTGGCAGATTTGGAAGAGCTGCGGAAGTGTATCATTCATAACGATGATGATGTTGTTGTGTTTAATAAGCCAGCGGGCTTGGCGGTTCAAGGTGGAACAGGAATACGAAAATCTGTTGATAAAATGGCGGCGGCGTTGTTCCCGTATGATAAAATTTCACTGGTGCATCGTTTGGACAGGGAAACGAGTGGTGTTTTGGTTGTGGCGAAAAATCAGCGGGCAGCGCAAAATCTGTCGGCACAGTTCCAAAATAAAACCGCACATAAAGAATATTTGGCGTTGTTAAATGGCGATGTTAAGCCTGGGCGTGGCGTTATTGATAACTATATGCTGAAAGGGCAGGTTTTTGATAGCCCGATTCGTTTGAATAATGGTGCAGGTCAGCGGCCACAACGTGCGATCACAGAATATAGCGTGTTGGCCGCGGCAGCAGGATGCGTGTCGTGGGTGCGATTTTCACCCAAGACAGGACGTACGCACCAATTGCGCTTGCACAGCGCGTTTTCATTAAATGCCCCGATTGTTGGTGATAATTTGTATGGTGGACAAAAATTACTTGGTGGTGCATTGGGGATGATGATGAAAACAAACAACTTGTTTTTGTTCGCGCATAAGTTAACATTTCAGCATCCGACGTCGGGGCGTATGCTTACGATACGGGCCGCGGTGCCTGATTTTATGGTGCCTGTGATGGAATTTTTGGAACTGAAGTTGCCATGAGGGTAAGGAAAAGTATCTTTTTTGCAGTTGTTAGAGTTATAGGCCTGTTCTTGGTCGGGTTGATTGTTGCCATTGTGGTTGCGTTCAGTCAGGTTAATTTAGAAACATTGCGTGGGAATGTTTTGGCAATTTTGCGTGACTCAACTGGTTTGCCGATAGAGATAGATGGGGCTGTGTCGTGGAAGTTTTCTTTGCGGCCATATATCGAATTGAATCAGGTTCGTGTTGCAAATGAAGACTGGGCCAAGGATAAGTATGCGTTTAGCGCGGAAAAAATTGATGTAAGGTTGAATTTGGTGTCGCTGTTTCGAGATAGGCCGACCATTCAAAATGTGAAGATATATGATGCAAAGATTGATGTAGAAAAAAATTCGGCAGGTAAGTATTCGTTTAAGCTGTTGGATAAACATGATGATAAAGATGTGGGTGTACTTAAGGATGGGGTACAAGAGATTTATCCGTTCAAAGATGCTGGTTTGGGTGGGGTCGAAGTTAAAAAACTGAGTGCGAATATCCTGGGGCAAAGTTATTCTTTGGCGGGCTTGAATGTTAGGTTGATGCCGCACAAGCCTGGGCGTGAATATTCTGGATGGATAAAAGCAGATGAAGATGTTATGCCGTTTATTGTTCAGTTCGCAGAATATAATGCAGAACGTAGGGTTTATCCTGTGCAGGTTGCGCTGTCTATGGGGGGCGAGGCATTGATTGCAAATATTGCGCTGGAAGGAAAAAGTAAGGCGCCAATAGATTTTGTTGTTAAGGGGGATTTGCCGGATCCAGATGCAGTTGCGAAAATTTTCGGATTTGATTTGTCGGGGGTGCCTGCATTGCGGTTGAATATCGCAGGGGGATTCGATTGGGAAAAGATAACTTTGCGCAAGTCGTCAGTTAACATTAATAATACTGAGTTTACATTTTCTGGTGAATGGAGATGGGGTGGGGTAGGTGAATTGGATCTGGATATTCAGTCCCCAAGGGTTGTGTTAGCGGATCTGTTTCCAGAATGGTATGCGCGCAGTCGTGCGCGACCAGATCGTGCGTTGAATGTGTTTAAGGATATTCCGCTGTTTGGGGATGAAATGTTGAATAAAAACGCAAATCTGCGCATCAGATTGGGAAATTTGATTGTTTATCGTGATTTGAATATACAAGATGTGGATCTGCAGATTGGGTTGCGAAATAATCATGCGCGTGTAGATTTGCAGGCGGCCATTGCAAATGGCCAGACAAATGTTGCGATGGATGCAGATATCGATGATGCAGGGCGTATATGGATGCAGGCGGCCGTAATCGGCAAGGCTGTATCGGTTGGGGATCTTTTAGGGGAAATTCATGAAACGGACTTTTTGTCTGATTTGCCAATGAATGTAGAGATGTACGTGCGGGCAAATGGACAGAATTTGTCCCAGATTATGCAGACAATCACAGGGCCTGTGCAGGTATATTCGGTGGCGCCTGGGTATGCGCATTCGGCGTTGGTTGCGTATATGTATGGTACGGATTTTTTGACGTCTTTGCGGCATAGTGTTCAGGATCTGTTCAGCAGTGAAAAAAAGTATAATCAAATAAAAATATCGTGTGTCGCGGTTAATGCAAAGTTGCGTGATGGGGTCTTTGAAACCCAAAATGGGGTTGCGATTGAAACAAATGCGATTAATATAGGATTGGCGGGAATGTTGGATTTGGGGAACGAAGAAATGAAATTAAATCTGACTACGGTGCCGGTGCGGGGGTTGAAATTGTCTTTGATGGGGAATGTGGTTAATTCGATTGAATTGACCGGCAGTTTGGCGGAACCAGATATAAAAATTAGCGGTGCGGCGGTGGCGGGCAAGGTTGCATCTGCAACGGGGCTGGGGTTGCTGTTGGCGCCATTTACAGGTGGAATTGGGCTGGTTGCGGGAACGGGTATTGGTTTGGTCGCCGGTGATTTGTTGGAAAACTGGTTGGCAGATGGCGATCCATGTGAAACAGCAATGGAACGTGGGGCGCCAATATACAAAGAAGATCCAGAATGGTTTGAACTACCAATGGACGAATTAATAAACAGGGTTTTAAATAAATAAGGAGAAAAAAATGTTTGATTGGATTGGGTTGGTGCAGATTGCCGTCATAGCAGTATTGATTTATGTATTTTATCGTAGTTTTATTCAAAATACGCAATCTGAGAAGTTGGTGCATGGGTTGTTGGGATTGGCTGGACTGTGGGTGCTTAGTTTTGTGTTGCCGTTGTTAAAGCTGAATTTGCTGGCGACGTTTTTGCACTATATGGCATTGTTCTTGTCTTTGAGTTTAATTGTGGTTTTTCAACCAGAATTGCGAAAGTTTATGGCGCTGATGGGGAATGTTAAGGGGTGGCGTCGTATGTTGCGGCCAGGTGGTGTTAGGGCCAGAGATACAAAATCACTGGATGCGATTGTGTCTGCGGTTGAATATATGTCAACAAAGCATACTGGGGCATTGATAGTGTTCCCCAGCAGTTTGGATGAAAGTGCAATTGAAAAAAAAGGTGTCGCAATTGATGCAAAGATAAGTAGTGAATTGTTATTGACTATATTTTTTAATAAAACACCACTGCATGATGGCGCAGTTGTTATCGAAAATAATCGGATTGCGTATGCTGGGGCGATTTTGCCGTTGTCACAAAATAATTTAAATTGGAAATATGGAACGCGTCATCGGGCCGCCTTGGGGTTAAGCGAGGCTTCGCAGGCGACCGTGTTGGTGGTGTCCGAAGAAAGCGGTGATATTTCTGTGGCAGAAAAAGGAAAAATTACTAAGTACGAAGATATTAAGAAACTGCGCGCAAAACTGGAAAAGGTGCTGTATAAATAATTTGTAAATATATACTCTATAAAATATGTCGGGCATTATCTGTGTGTTGTGCACTGTGATGCCCTTTTTTTGTTGTTGGGTATGGGGGTGTTCTTTTGGTCTTGCACCGAATCGGGGTTTTTTGGTAGACTTAAGGCAAAAGAGTGTAGGACACATAAATATATATAAGGAAACAGGAGTAGTATAATGGAATTTTCAGTGTTTCGTCAGGTGTTGATACGTGCGCTGGGGCATATGCAGTCGATTGTGGAAAAGCGTGCGACATTGCCGATTTTGATGAATGTTAAGATAGAAGCAGCAGATGATTTGATTTTGTCCGCAACCAATGTGGATTTGGAACTGGTGGAACATGTTGCAGCGGATATTACTTTGGGTGGCAAGATTACAGTGCCTGTGCAGATGTTGTATGATATCGTTCGCAAATTGCCAGATGATGCAGAAATTTCATTCAAGCAATCGGGGGATCAGTTGGTTGTGTCCAGTGGACGTGCGGTATTTCGTTTGCCAACATTGCCTGCGGAAAATTTCCCAGCAATGGCGGGCAGTAATTTGACCACAAAGTTTCAGATGACAACAGGTGATTTGGCGCACTTGATCAATCAAACAAAGTTCGCAATTCCAACGGATGATGTGCGATATCATTTGGGTGGAATCTATTTCCATATTGCAGAAGATGGGAATGATAAAAAGTTGACTGCAGTTGCAACAGATGCCCAGCGTATGGCACTGTGTGCGATGCCGGCCCCGGCGGGCAGTGCAGATATGCCGTCGGTTATTTTGCCACGTCGTGTAATTGGCGAATTGTCTAAGTTGCTGGAAGATGCGAATGTTGATGATGTTTTGGTTGAATTGTCTGATACCAAGGCGCGTTTCACAGTTGGGTCCGCGACGTTGACCAGCAAGCTGGTTGATGCGCAATATCCAAATTATCGTGTTGTAATTCCAAAGGGGAACGATAAAATTGCGATTTTAGACAGAAAGCAGTTTATTAATGCGGTTGATTTGGTGTCAGTTGCCAGTGTCGATAAAACAAAATCTGTGCAGTTGACATTTAGTATGAATAAGCTGGTTATTAATGCGTCCAGCCCAGATGCGGGTACTGCAACCCAGGAATTAGATATCGAATATAATGGCGACAGTTCGTTTACGGTTGTCTTTAATGTAAAGTTCTTGTTAGATGTTGCCGGCCAGGTCGAAGGTGAAAAATTCCAAATGGAAATGCAGGATCCGTTGGCGCCAACAAAAATAAATTCTGTTGATAAGGATACGGATGCGTTGTATGTGTTGATGCCGATGCGTATGTAGTAATAAGCAAGCCACCGTATGGTGGCTTTTTTTTTAACGTTGGTATGCGTATTTTTTTATAAAGGCGCGTTCGGTGCGGGCCAATTGTGATTCTATCTGGGGTGCAGGGGTGCGAAAAATGTCGTTTTCTGGGCGTAGGTTCAGATTCTTAATCATGTTTTCGCGCGCTGTGTAAAGTTCTGTAAAGATTATTTTAAATATTTTGTCAGGGGTTATGTGTCCCAGTTGGTTGATGCGCTGGATTGCGATTCTCAGCGCGTTTGCGCGGGCGTGCAATGTTGCAGCGCCCATGTGGTCGGCCAATGGTGTATGGGGTGATATGTAGAAGTCATTGCGTTCGGCAATGTGGGATTTGCTGTGGTCGTTGAACAGTGCGCTGCGGTTTATGCGACGGAATTTGTTAAAGTCTATTTTGTGTCTGTTTGCAATTGCGTTTATTATTTTTTCGTATTTGGACAATTGGGCGCGCAGGTTTACGCGTGCAAATTGATAGGATAATTGTTGCATTGTATCAAAGTTCATTTCACTATCGATAACGGCCGAGATGAAGTATGTGCGTGAAAATATCATATATGGGTTGTTGCGCGACATGCACCAGCATGCATAGCGAGATAATTTAAAGTCTTTGGCCTTTTTGTATGCGTGACTGCCCAGTTGGTATGCGTGTGTTATTGTTTTTACGTGCATGTCATAAAATGTTGTGGTGGGGGTGGTCATTTGTGGTGTGCCCTGGTTTGGGCGATTTTTTGTCGGCATTGTCAGGTTTTGCCAGATGTGGGCGCTAAAAGATGGGTGGGTGGGGAAAAATGCTTCGCCGTACAGATTGTGCAGGTCGGAATACATCCAGCCTGTGATGTCTTGGTCGGTTGTGAACAGTTCGGGAAACAGTGTTTCCGATGCCGCAGGTGGCGTGATGCGTTTTTGGTTTAGGGTGTGGAATATTATCTCTTTTGGTGGCATGTGTTTGATTCCCCCTTTGGATTATTTTTTGTCTTCTATGTTTGCCAAAGAAAACAATACGGATGATATTAGTGATTGATAGGGAACGTGCTGGGTGTCGGCCAGTTCTTTGATTTTGTCCAGAATAGGGCGCGGAATGCGCATGTTGATAACGCAGTCCGATTTGTTAAATGCCTTGTACGCGGCATATTCTTTTAATAATGTTTCGATGTTCATAATGAACAATTGTTGCATAACGTTTGGCATGGACAATCCTCTATACAGGGTGCAATACTGCGGTCTTTACAATGCACTATACCAATGTAAATACAATTGTCAATACAAATATGTTTACGTATGTAATTACGTTTGTGTTGTGGGTGGTGTTGGCGTTTGTGTTGTTGCGTATTTAGTTTGATTTTTATTAATTGTGTATATAAAATTGGTGTATGTTTAATCAGGAAAGGGACTTGATATGTTAAAAAAATTATTTATGGGACTTGTCTTTGGGGTGTTCATGTTGGGGGCGGCGCGTGCTGAACTGAAGGTTGATATTGTTGCAGGTGCGGCAAATCCAATTTCAATTGCAGTCCAGAAGTTTGAGGTTGCAGGTGATGTGCGTTCAAAAGACGCGGCAATGATGCGTGAAGTTGTAGAAAATGATTTAAAACGTACGGGATTATTTCGTATCGTCAATCATGATGCGTTTCCAGAATATGTGAAAATGCATGCAATGCCAGAATTTCAATCGTGGGCGGCAATAAAAACACAGGTGTTGGTGCAAACAAAATTGACGGCGGAATCGGATAATCGTTATAAACTGGAATTCTTTGTTTGGGATGTTAATGGTCGTGAACAGATCGAGGCCCAGTCTTTGGTTGCGTCGCGAAAGTCTGCGCGACGATTGGCGCATATTATGGCGGACGCAATTTATGAACGGCTGACCGGCGAGATTGGCTATTTCGATACACAAATTGTTTTTATTGCAGAGACGGGACCGGTACACAAACGTGTGAAACGTTTGGCGATTATGGATCAAGATGGGTATGGTATGCGCTATCTGTCGGACAAGGATACGTTTGTAATGTCACCACACTTTTCGCCAAATATGCAGTCGATTGTGTTCTTGTCTTATTATAATGATGACCCAATGGTTTGGACGCTGGATTTGGATACGGGCGAACAGCGCAGATTGGGCCAGTTTGGTGGAATGAATTTTGCACCGCGTTTTTCGCCTGATGGAAATCGGGTTGCTATATCATTGGTAAAGAACGGGATTACGCATATATATGAATATAATATTGAAACAAAAGAGTTGCGCCAATTGACATTCGGAAATTCTATTAATACCAGTCCGTCTTATTCGCCAGACGGTAAAAAAATGGCGTTTAATTCCGATCGTTCTGGGCGTCAACAAATTCATGTGTTGGATTTGGAAACAGGGTCGGTTGAACGCTTGACATATGGTGCGGGACGGTATGCAACACCGGCATGGTCGCCAGATGGGCAATTTATTGCGTTTACAAAAATTGCCGATGATACATTTTATGTCGGTATTATGAATCCCCAGGGACGTAACGAGAAAATATTGGCGGGTGGCTGGTTCATGGAGGCCCCATCATGGGCGCCTGGGTCACGGCGTATCGTGTATTATGAAACGGAACGCGCGATTGATGGAATTGAACGTATCAGTCATATTCGCAGTGTAGATATCACAGGGCAAAATATTTATGATATAGAATTGCCTGATGGTGTAAACGGGTTGGAACCAACGTGGTCGCCCAGATTGCCATAAGGAAAATGCCCCTGTGGGGCATTTTTTGCGGCAGGATATATAACATGAATTGGTGAAATGTATGAAAAGACTGGGGTTTATGATTGTGTGTATGTGGTCAATGTCGGCATATGCGGTGCCGGCAACAGTGGACTATGTATTAGATGGCGATACGTTTGCGGCGGGCGTTATGTTGGATGATGATGTCGAAATTACTGTTCGGGTGCGCTTGATTAATGTGGATACGCCGGAATTAAATGGTGAATGCGGTGCAGAAATGCAATTGGCGCAACAGGCGCGTGAACGGTTGCAGGAATTATTGCCAGATGGTGCACATGTTGAACTGAGAAATATCAAAGATGATAAATATCTGGGGCGAATTGATGCCAATGTTGTATTATCAGATGGTCGTGATGTTGGTGATGTGTTGGTGCACGAACGTTTGGCACGACCATATAATGGTGGAAAACGGAAATCTTGGTGTGGAAAATAAATTATAAAAACTGTATGAAATAAGGTGCGAATACTGGTGTGTCGGGGACTGTACAGGATTCGCACTTTGTTTTTATGGTATTATGCGCTGTGGCGATTTATTGCAGCGCCAATTTCATCCAGTGATGCCTTGCTGGGTAATACTGGTTCAAATGTAACGGTTGCAGTGCCTGGGGTTATGCGGCCGCGTTTAGGCCAATATAGTCCTGCATCTGTGCCAACAGGCAAAATTGGTAGTTTTAGGTGGCGGGCCAGGAATAGCAAGCCGCCCTTTAATGGTACCTGTTGGCCGGGTTTTGCGCGGGTCCCTTCGGGGAATATTACTAAGATGCGGCCGTTCAGGATTTCTTTTTCAACCTGGGATGATAATTTAGACAGGTTTGTGCGGCCCGCGGCACGGTTGACGCCAATCATGCCCATGCGCCAAAATGCCCAGCCGTATATCGGTATCCACAGCAGTTCGCGTTTTAATATAAAGAAGGTATTGCGGACAACCTTGGAAATAACGGCAATTTCAAGGATTGACATGTGTTTTGCGGCGATTATAACCTTGCCATCCAGGCGATGGTTTTCGTTTGGCATCATTGGGATGCCGTTTTCTTCGGTTTGGGGGAATATAACACGGTATTTTATGCCACCAAATATGCGCGCAACTGTTAATACGCCATATGCGCAACGAAATACCAGCCAACCACATAGTTTTTTGTTTGTTAGACCGATTAATAGTACAGGTGACCATAGAATAAAATGTGTGGCCAATGCGACTTTAAATATTATTGTTCTGAACATAATGTTTTCCTTTGTTAATCAGCTTTCTTTGATTCCGAACATTGTTGCAATGTATTTTATATATTCGGTGGCCCATCTTTCAAGTCTTTTTGTTGGGGGCATGCCAGATAATGTTGCGGGGCATGCGATAACATCGACCATGGGTAACTCATTTTTTATCAGGTATGTTGCGCGATTTATGTGATCTTCGGTTGTAATGATGACCAGGCGCGTTAGTTTTCGGCGTGTGGCAATGTCACGGATTGCCAATGCATTTTGGTATGTTGATTTGGATGAAGTTTCAATTACTGCAGGACGAGATACGTCAATTTTGCCCTGGGCGCCTGCGCCAATAATGTATAGGTCGGCCATTGGGAATTCGCGCATTTTTTTTATTGCAAACGGAATTCGGCGTTCGTCACCGGTCAGTACGAATATGCTGTCGTTGGGATAAATTGTGCCACATCGTATGGGGGCGACGGACTTGAAAATCATGCCCCCCAGGATAAAGCAGGCGAATATTACGAAAGATGGTGTTAGTACCTTGCGCATGAGTTCTAGGGTTCTTGTAAAATTTTGATTGTGGTGTGACGGGTTATCCAGATAGAAGTCACGGTTATTAGTATTGGTAACAGTATTAATAGTAACCAGCCAAGTCCAGATAGTCCCAGCATTGCCATCAGACCAATGCGGGCGCTGTGCGCCGTTGATATGATTATTAGCAGTATTGGTGCTGCAACAATAAAACCAATTGACGATGCCAGCAGGCAGATCTTTGCGACAATTATTTGCATTTGGTTGGCAACAAAATTGTCTGATGCCCCAATTTGATTCAGTATTTCCAGTTCGCGACGGTGCAGCATTGCTGTATTACGTGCGATATATGAAATGCAGACACCAATGGCCCCCAGGGTCATAATCAATATTATTGATGACATTAAAATCATTTTCCAGCCGGCGCTGGTGGATGGTTTTAGTGCGGTTGCATGTGTTAAAAAACGGGCGTTCTTGTTTAGCTGTGTGCCAACGGATTTTAAGTCTGATGCGGATTTAAATTCGATTTCCCACATTTTTGGTAAATAATTTTTCAATACGCTGCCGCCGGATATCCATGGTGACATCAGTTCGTTCATTTGGTCTGAGCTGATTTCATTAATGGTTTTGATCTTGTCGGTGTTTTCTGCGATGATTTGTTTTGTTTTTTCGATGTTTTCGGGATTCGTTACCTGGACGGTTGCAAAGTTTTCCCACTGGGCATTCCAGCGTAAAACGCCGGTACCGATGGACAGCGCAATCCCCAGTGCCAATACGGACAGAAATGTCAGCAGTGACATAATTGTTGTCATAAATATAGATTGTTCACGTACAAGTGAAAATACAACAGGTTTTTTCATGTGTTAAGAGTTCCCAATGTCGTCAAATTGTTTCGATAATTCAGAAAAATAGTTTTGTGGTTTTGGGCCGCGCCATATACGTTTGGATTCTGAATCGTTTTTCGTTGTGCTTGTTGTGGCGGTCCCAGTAAAGCTGATGCGATGGTTTTCAACATGAATTACAGGGAATTTATACGTTTCCATTAACTTTTTGTTGTGTGTTGCCAAGATAATAGTTGTTCCAAACATCTTGTTCATTTGTATGAATAATTCCATCAATCTGGATGCGTTTTCGTCGTCCAAGTTGCCTGTTGGTTCGTCGGCCAATAAAATTGATGGCTGGATAATAATTGCGCGGGCAACCGATACGCGCTGTTGCTGGCCCCCAGATAATGACAGTGGGTTTGCGTCCGCGTATTTGCCCAGGCCGACCCAGTCTAAAACCTTTCCGACCAGTTTTTTTATTTTTGATTCTGGGACGCCGCGTACCCGCAGGGGCAGGGCGATATTGTCAAACACAGACAGGTGCGACAATAATGAATATGATTGAAATACAATCGCCATTTTTTGTCGTATCTGGGTTATTTCATCGCGGGTCATGTTATTGGTGACATGACCTAATAATTTGATTTGACCGCGTGATGGTTTGTGTAATTGATAAATTAATCGCAACAGGGTTGTTTTGCCTGCACCAGATGCCCCCGACAGAAAATAAAAGCCACCGCCGCTGATGTTAAATGAAACGTCGGTCAGTATTTCTGGGGTGCCGTCATAGCGTGCCGCCACATTTGCGAATGATATTGCTGTCTTTTCTTCCATAGTGTGGAATATAATAAAAAAAATATATATCGTCAAATAAAAATCCCCCAGACGGGGGATTAATTATTTTACACGGGTTGTGGCGTTGCGGTTTTTTGCCCACACTTGTTCCCCAGTGCCCAGATAGATCGGTCTTTCTTTGCCATAGGAAACGGTTTTTATGCGTTCTGATTCAACGCCATCTTGGATAATGACGTGTGCTGCGTTGCCTGCGCGCAGTGCGCCCAAGGCCAGATTGTATTCGGTTGAACCGCGTTCGTCACAGCGTCCTTCGATTGTGATGGTTTTTTCTGGGTTCTTTTTCATATACAGTGCCTGGGATTCCAGGTCGTCCCGTGCATCATCAGAAATTGCAGCAGAATCAAAGTCAAAGAAAACATGATCGCCTTCGATGTTAGAAGGGACGTGTGTGCAGCCTACGATGGCCAAGGCTGTGAAAATCAAGAAGTATTTGTTCATTGGATGTGTCCTTTGTTTCTGTTTATGTGGAATCTAGCAAAAAATGCAAAAAGATGTCAATAGCAGATTTTTATGCTTTGGAAATGGGGGCGATTTATGGTATACTATAGGAAAAATTGGAGGGTTTTATCATGAAAAAAATAGTATCTT
>JAFNYG010000094.1 GCA_017383325.1 Alphaproteobacteria bacterium
CGCGTTCGTCATATTGTACGTTGGGCCCCGCAATCGCTGTGAAACGATGGTTGCCAGGCAGTGTCGCGTAAACAACAGGTATGCCGTGCGTCGGATTAAATGGACGTTCGTAAATATTTGCAACAGTGTGGATTAAATCAACCAGGTATTGTTTGCTTAATATTTCTGTTTGATATGACACCCAGGGAACGCGCGCGTCGTGCAGGCGCATCCAAACTTCGCCAGCGTGGTTGATTGCGATTTCTTCTACGAATGATGGACTGTAAAATTCCGCCAGTGGTTGTAATAAAGATTCTAGGACTATGTTTGACATCAAATTGATTTTATCATAAATCGTGACTTGAATCAAAATTCTTTATTTGTTAGAATCAAAAAAAAGAGAGATTAATATGAAAAGATTTTTGTTGTTTTCATTGTTGGGAATGCTGGCACTGGGGGGGTGTATGACAAATTCAGATGCCCCGTATAATGAAGCGGACTTTGCACAGGGCGGCGAAGATGCGCCATTGTATAATGAACGCACCAGTACATTTATGCAGTCTGAAAATCAATATGCAAATATCGATTCGTATAAGCCGAAAACCGCTGCAGAAAAAGAACAAAATTCAAATCGTTGGAATACATCACGTATGGAAACGCGCTGGCAGGAATACAAGGGCGCGATGGTGCGGGTGCAGATTTTGTTGGGAAATACCGATGTGCGCGAAATGCGCCTGCGATTGATGCAAAATGCAGATGGTATGGATGTTGATGGCGATTCGCGTACAATTTTGGCCGCGGTCGCAGATTTCGAGATGAAACGCGTATGTGGACGTAATGCGGATAGTATTGTCATGGTATATGACAGACCGTCATTTGATGTAATGCGCCCAACGCCATATTTTGACTATCGGATAGAGGCCGAAGGGGCAACTATGCGCGAATACGGTTTCAGATGTGTGTACAACAATTAACAACTAAACAAAAGGTGAAAATATGAAAAAAGTAGTATCTGTTATGGGTGTTTTGGCGGTTTTGGGTCTGACAGGCTGTGGCGAAAAGGCGCCGGTTGCAGAAAATGGCGATACAGTTGTCATTAATTTTGCAGGTTATTTGGATGGCGTTCAATTCCCAGGTGGTACAGCGGAAAACTTTTCTTTGACATTGGGCAGCGGTCAGTTTGTTCCAGGTTTTGAAGAACAGGTTGTTGGTATGGCCGAAGGTGAAGAACGTGATATTAACATCACATTCCCAGAACAATATGTTGAAGATTTGGCAGGTAAATCTGTTGTGTTTAAGGTAAAAGTTCTGGATATTGTTGAAAAATAATAAAATCCCACCATTTGGTGGGATTTTTAATTTCTAAATTTATAGCGCTTTGATTGTTAATTGTATTGATTTTTGCTTGGCGTTTTATCAAGTATTGCGATACTTGTTTTTTCCAAAAAATTGCTTATATATATCATAAATTCGCGAATCGGGTTTTTGTGTGGTATAATTTCACAGATAGTAAAAGGATTTGAGTATGGCACTAATTCCAATGGTTATAGAAGAGTCACCACGTGGTGAACGTTCATTCGATATTTATTCACGTTTGTTGCGTGATCGTATTATTATGGTTAATGGACAGATTGAGCCAACAATGGCAAACAGTATTGTGGCCCAGTTGTTGTTCTTGGAATCTGAAAATCCGAACGCTGATATTTCAATGTATATCAACAGTCCGGGGGGGGATGTGTCTGCAGGATGGGCGATTATGGATACGATGCAGTATATCAAGGCGCCGGTTTCAACAATTGGTATGGGCTTGGTTGCGTCGATGGGGTCTGTGCTGTTGGCAGCTGGCGAAAAAGGAAAACGCTTTGTTTTGCCAAATACCCAGATTATGATTCATCAGCCTTTGGCCGGTGCACAGGGACAGATTACTGATATGGAAATTCAAATGACTCAGTATCAGAAAAATAAAAAGACCTTGATTAAGCAAATGTCTGAATTTACAGGTAAAAAAGAAAAAGAATTGTTTGATGCGATGGAACGTGATAATTGGATGTGCCCGCAAGAGGCCAAAGATTTCGGCCTGATTGACGAGGTTTTGGAACGTAAGTAAATAATTCATATATTGTATGGGGAAACAGATATGAGTGATGAAAAAACACCAAAGACAGAAAATAATCAGCAGTTTTGTAGCTTCTGTGGCAAGGCAGTTTATGAAGTAAAAAAGTTGGTTAGTGGACGCAATGTTTGTATTTGCGATGAATGTATTAATCTGTGTAATGATATTATGGCGGATGATAATCGTCGCGAGGT
Source organism: Alphaproteobacteria bacterium (assembly GCA_017383325.1). The sequence continues at coordinate 2,287 of JAFNYG010000094.1, forward strand.
CAGTCAAGATGCAAAAAAATTGCCAACACCATCACAAATCTACAATTTCTTGAATGAATATATAATTGGTCAGGATGTTGCAAAACGTACGTTGGCGGTTGCGGTTTATAATCACTATAAGCGCCATTCGGTTGCGGCGACGTCTAATGTAGAAATTCAAAAATCAAATGTGTTATTGATTGGGCCAACAGGAACAGGCAAGACTTTGTTTGCGCAAACGTTGGCGCGGATATTGGATGTGCCGTTTGCAATCGCAGACGCAACAACGTTGACCGAGGCTGGATATGTTGGCGATGACGTCGAAAGTGTTCTGACACGTTTGTTGCAAAATGCAAATTTTGATGTGGAACGTGCGGGACGTGGAATTATATATATCGACGAAATTGACAAGATTTCACGAAAATCTGAAAATCCGTCGTTGACACGTGATGTGTCGGGCGAAGGTGTACAGCAGGCGTTGTTAAAGCTTATCGAAGGGACTGTTGCCAACGTGCCGGCCGGCGGGGCAGGGCGTAAGCACCCGGGCGAGGCGACCGTGCAACTGGATACCAGCAAAATTTTATTCATTTGTGGTGGCGCATTTGATGGGTTGAATAAAATTATCGGGAATCGTACATCGGCGCGGCGTGGTATTGGATTTGGGGCGCATGTCGAATCTGTAGAGGAACGCAAGAATAAATCTTTCTTGAAAGACGTGGAACCAGAAGATTTGGTGAAATTTGGTATTATCCCAGAATTGATTGGGCGTTTGCCAGTAATTACAACGTTACAAGAATTAGATGAAGACGCGTTGGTCAAGATATTGACCGAACCCAAAAATGCGGTGGTTAAACAGTTTGCAGCGATGTTGGAAATGGATGGCGTAAATTTAAATGTCACAGATGATGGTTTGCGTGCAATCGCCAAGATGGCGGTGGCACGAAAAACAGGTGCACGTGGTTTACGCAGTATATTGGAACGCGTGTTGTTACAGCCGATGTTTGACGCACCAGATAAAGAAGATTTGGCCGAGATTATAATTGACGCAGATGTTGTAAATGAAAAGAAGGCACCGGTTGAGGTTGCCAAGGAAAATAAAAAAGCGGCATAATATGCCGCTTTTTTTATATTAATTTGTATTATTCACGCCATATTACGGATTTAAATGATGCGTTTATATTGGCGCGCAATTGTGTGTCACAAAAGAATATGTCGCGTTGTTGGGCGGTTGTTTTGTGCGAATCATCTTCGAAATGTGGGATGTATTTCTGAATTGCAATATTCGTAACGCCACGTGTCGACAGAATATCTGTGATTTGTGTTAAATCTGATTTTGATATGTACCGTGGATCGCATGTTATGCGCACTTCCTGGTATTGTTGGTTTCCAGCCAGATGTCCAGACTGCGAATCATGTTGTCGTATGC
>JAFNYG010000095.1 GCA_017383325.1 Alphaproteobacteria bacterium
ACATTAAAAAAATCATCCGCTGTGCATGCAAATAAAAAACCGCCGAAAAACGGCGGTTTTCTTTAAACCCCTAGAACCATTTCCATGGCTGTAACACTTTTAACAACCCCAGCGCAGTGCGTCTATCGGCATATGTGTGTCCGCAACGTGGACAAACATTGAATGGGCGTATTATCGCTTTGACCTTGCCAAAGACCAGGTGCCACAAATAAATCCCCAGTGCCCACGCAGCAACAACCAACCCCCACGCAACATAACCAAAATATGTATCAACAGTATTCGTAATAACCGTGATGGTTGTTATGTCAGATCTGGATAAATCGTTATAGATTTTGGTCGCAACCGGCCATGTGGACGGACGCCATGGATATACATGCTTTATACCATAATTTGTCAGCAATGTTGTCCCCAGACCACCGGACTGTTTGTCCAACGCTGTTTTTATCGCATCGTCTAACACTTTGTCGATTTCAACCTGGGCAACACGTGTCAGGTCGGATTTTATTTTTTCCAGCTGGGCATTAACCTGGGCCGCAGTATCGTCAACCTTGGCAATTGTGGCGTTTGCCTTGTCAATTGCGGCGTCTGCCTTGTCCAGACCTTGGTCGACCTGGGCAACGGCATTATCAACCCCGTCTGTTTTAAAGCCCAGTCTGCCTGCAAAGCCGGCCAGCGCTTTGACCTTGGACGTCTTTTCACGTGCAGCAGCGGTGGTATCAGTCGCCTTGTCCGTTGTTTCTTTGGCCGCGGCAGTGGTATCTGTTATTTTTTCAACACCCTGTTCGGCCAGTTTCACACCATCTATGGCAACAGCAATTGGTTTTTCCAGATTAATTGATTTTGCGACACCGTCCAATAATGCCTCGTACTGTTTCACAATGCCACGCTGTAGGTCATAGAACATAGACACAACAATAGATTTCTTAATCGGACCAGAATATGTGTTTTTTACATGCAACGGGAACCATATCAACAGCGCAAACCAAATTATTGTAAACACGGTTATTGCGGTCTTGACCCCGCGGACCAACGATTTCTTTTTTGCGACCGTTTTTACGCCGCCCATATCGATGACTTCGACTTCTTTCTTTTTACGTGGCATAAGAAAACTCCTTTACAATATGTAAGGGAGTTTAGACGATTACCATAACCATTTGCAACAGTTTATTTGGACTTTGTTTGTTTGCCGAAATATACACCGTCAATCGCCTGGTTGAACTTATCCACCTCTGATCGCATTGTTTTTTCTATTTCATGCATCTTGGGATACTTTATTCTTTGAAATGCCTGCACCCGGATAATCGCATTGATATAGTCCTGAAATTCCAGGGCCTGTTTCTCGCTGAAGGTGACCATGTCTGTATTTGGCACCGCGTTCCATCTGTCAGGTCTGTTTATATCGGCACGCAGAACCAATGTGTAGACGTGATTGTTTACCTGTCTGTATTCTAAAATCAAATCATCCGCGTTTATTTTTATAGCACTCATTATTCATTACCCCCGGTGTATTTTTTGATAAATTCGCGTTTAAATTCTTGGAACTTGCCCTGCTCTATTGATTCACGGATGTCGCGCATTAAATCTTGGTAAAACCACAAATTATGTTGGGTCAGCAATGTCGCCCCCAGAATTTCATTGCACTTAATCAAGTGGTGGATATATGCACGTGATAATTTACATGCCGGGCACCCACATTTATCGTCCAACGGGCGTGAATCATCCCTGAATTTGGCGTTACGCATGTTCATTGTGCCAAAGCGCGTAAATGCCTGGGCGGTGCGACCGGCACGCGTCGGCATAACACAGTCAAACATATCAACACCGCGTTCAACCGCCCCCAGAATGTCCAGTGGTGTCCCGACACCCATTAAATAACGAGGTTTGTCATCTGGCAATAATGGCGTTGTCGCTGCAATCATATCAAACATAACGTTTTGCGGTTCACCAACGGCCAGACCGCCAATTGCATATCCATCAAATCCGATTTCCATCAGGGCACGGGCAGATTTTTCACGCAGGTCTGGGAAGTCTGCCCCCTGGACAATACCAAATATGCCATAGCCCGGACGGTCAACAAAGGCATCTTTGCTGCGACGCGCCCAACGGGTAACCATATCAACGTTTTTCTCAACACGTTCGCGCGGGGTGGGTAATTTCAAACATTCATCTAAAACCATTGTAATATTCGAATCCAACTGGTGCTGGATACGAACAGAATCTTCGGGACGCAAGAAATGCTTTTTCCCGCCATCAAAGTGCGATGTGAATTGGACGCCTTCTTCACTCATTTTTGTCAGCGTCGACAAAGACATTACTTGAAAACCGCCACTGTCGGTTAAAATTGGGCCGTGCCAACCGCCAAATTTGTGCAAACCACCCATTTGTTCCACCAAATCCCCCCCGGGGCGCATCATTAAATGATAGGTATTACCCAAGATAACCTGGGTGCCGGTGGCGGCAACCTGGTCCATGGTCAGGGCCTTGACCGTGGCGGCAGTGCCCACCGCCATAAAGGCCGGCGTTTGAAATGTGCCATGCGCCGTTTCAACCGCACCACGACGTGCATTTCCATCAGTTGCAATAAGATTAAACTTTAATGACATTATGTGTCCTTTTTAAACAACAAACAACAATCGCCATAACTGAAAAAACGATATTTTTCGGCGATTGCATGTGAATAAGCATCTTTCATTTCAGACAATCCCGCAAATGCCGACACCAACATAAACAACGTCGATTTAGGCAGATGAAAATTCGTCAGCAATACATCCACCGCACGAAACCGATACCCCGGCGTAATAAAGATATTTGTTGTTGCACAAAATGGCGCAACACGACGATATTTTATGGGATCTGTGTTTTTCATCGCGGCACTTTCCAACAAACGCAGGGATGTCGTTCCCACCGCAACAACACGCTTTGCATTGTTGATTATTTCTGCCTGGGCATCTGTAATACAGCCCCATTCACTGTGCATTTTATGCTGGGACAAATCTTCGGTTTTAACGGGCAACCATGTACCCGCCCCGACATGTAATGTAATATTCACAATTTCAGCACCACGTGCGCGAATACCTTCCAGTAATTCGGGGGTAAAATGCAATCCGGCCGTCGGCGCCGCCATTGACCCTAAGGGCGACGAATAAACCGTCTGATAACGTTCACGATCAAATTCTTCGGCGGCACGTTTCATATATGGGGGCAGTGGCATTTTACCAACCGCATCCAATGTAGCAAAAACGTCTTTGCATAAAAATTCCAGTTTCAGGCCACTGTCATCATCGTGCGATAAAACGCGGATTTGTTCACCATTGTCCAACGTTAAAATTGCGCCATCGGGGATTTTATTAAACCGCTTGCACAGGCCCCACCAGGTCTTGTCATCGACCGCGGTATGCAACGTAATTTCGTGTTTGCCGTCCGCCATAAAGCGCGCAGGAATGACACGGGAATTGTTAAAAACAACAACATCACCCGGGCACAGACAATCCAGAAAATCACGGATATGATTGTCCGTTAACCCCATGTTATTTACCACCAACATGCGGGATGCATCGCGCACATCCAACGGACGTGATGCGATTAATTCAGCTGGTAATTCAAAATCAAAATCAGACAGTGTTAACATTTACAGACTTCGTGTTTTGGGCTGGCCAATTTCTGCGCGTAATTTGTTTATTTCTTGTATTGTTTCCAGTTCGCGCGTGGAATAACTGTTTATACGGCTCATTTCAACCGAATATGCACGCAGGATACGCTGGTCATGGCGTGCGAGTGGCAAACAATGGTACGTCAGTGTATCACCGGGGATTGCATACTGATAAAACGCATTATATGTTGTATCCGCACCAAAACCGATACATGCTTCGGCATTACCATCTGAATTTCGATCCAGATACAGAACGCCATTCTGCTTTGCGACAACAACGTCTTTGAATTCTGTGGTGTCATGATTGCAAGACAGCACAAGTGGCGCAGTTGCTGCAAATAAATACGGAACTATTTTTTTATACTTTGTCATAGAATGTTCCTATCTCTTAAATTCCAGACCCTGGTCGGTATAGTTTTCGGCCTTGTCTTCCCAATCGGGTTCGACACGCACAAACAGGTGCAGGCGCGCATTTACGCCCCACTGGTCCTGGATATCATGGCGGGCAGCGGTGCCAATTTGCTTTAACTGCGCGCCACCACGGCCAACAACAATCTTTTTATGTCCATCGTTGCGCACAGCAATTTTCTGATAGATGTCCAGAACGCCATCATCCGCAACATCAACGCGTTCGGTCACAACATTGATATGGTATGGCAATTCCTGGTGAATGTATTTATAAATCTTTTCACGGGTCAATTCCGACAGATATAATTCATCAGGTACATCAGGTGCATCAACCGTATCAAACAGATACGGAGATTCGGGCATAACAGATGACAACGCGTTCAGCATAGGCGCAATACCGTCATTCTTTAACGCGGAAATCATGAATATTTCAGACCAGGGCGCCAAAGAATTCAATTCCGCGACCATTGGCAGCAATTCTAGTTTTGGGATTGCGTCAACCTTGTTAAGCGCAACAAATATATTTGGGCGATCGGCAATCTTGGTCGCCAGGGCGCGAATAGTTTCGGTAATGCCCTTTTGCGCATCAACCAACAGTAATACCGCATCAGCATCGGACACCGCATCCATGGCGGCAGCAACCATTGCACGATCCAGACGGCGCGAAGGCTTGAACACGCCGGGAGTATCAACAAATATTAACTGTTTATCACCAACCATTTTAACGGCACGCAGGCGCGTGCGTGTGGTCTGCACCTTGTGCGAGACAATCGAGACTTTCCGTCCCATAATTTGGTTTAGCAATGTACTTTTGCCCGCATTCGTCGGGCCAATAATGGCAACAAAGCCGGAATATGTTTTTTCTGTCATACTGAAAACCATAGCACACCTTTTTCAAAAGTGAATAAAAATCTTGCAAATTATAATGCATGTGCTAAACCTGGGGGTAAAATATTAAGAACAAGGATAGACAAATGCAATTAACTGGACCAGAAATTTTACGCAGAATGCAGGCAAAAGGTAAACCTGACATTATTATCGAACCATTTGATTTAAGATGCCTGGGCAGCAACAGTTATGACCTGCATTTGGCAGACACTCTGCGCGTGTACAAGCACACGATACCAATGGGGATGAAGCCCGCAATTGAATATAACGGCAGCAGATTCTTGCATTCTATGGAGGACTGGTTCGTCGATAAAGAATCGTACGATTTGTACAGAAAACATCCTGAGCACTATGATATTCGCAATCCAATACGATTGATTGATCCAACCTGTGCAAAACATCATGAAACAATCGATATAAAAATACCTGAAACAGGTTTGATTTTATCGCCAGAAATCGGATACCTGGGGACAACAGTTGAATACACAGAAACCCGTAACCTGTTCCCATACATTGATGGAAAATCCAGTGTTGGGCGCAACTTTATACTGAATCATCACACGGCCGGACGGGGTGATGATGGATTCTGTGGTGAATGGACATTGGAAATACGCGTTCTGTATCCAACAGTCGTTTATCCAAATATGCGAATTGGCCAGATTTACTATGAAAAATTTTCGGGAAACCGTATGCCATATGATAAAAATCCAGCCAGCCACTATAACGGGCAACGCGGTCCGACGGCCGCCGCGGTCATCCCAATCGATAACTTTATTCAAAAGCAAAAATAACAAAAAACCGCAAAACGCGGTTTTTTTTTCAAATACACGCAAAAAAAGACTTGACAAAATCAAAATGTTGACTATATAATACACGTAGACTTTGGTTCCCTGTTCAGGGCGGGCTGCCGAGAAAGATGATGGCAAGTCGGGACATTTGATTTGATTCATGTGTCTGAATGTACGTTGTGAATTGACTTTATCGCAACGAACCAATCAACAACAAAAAAACAATAACAACTTACAGCAAAGTACAAATGATTGATTTCATGGTGCTTGGTTGATTGCAAAGGAGGATAAAATGAATTTTAAATGGACATTAAGCTATGTTATCGCAGGGGCCGGCTTGCTGGCAAGCCCAGTTGTAGGTTCTGGGAACAACACCACAAACAAGTCGACACCAGAAAAAAAGACAGAATTACGTACAGACAGCACGATAAAATTGGACACAGTCGCCACGACACCACGTGTTTTAAGCTGTGCCAGCCAGGGAAAAGACGTGCTGTACAAGTATAACAATGGCCAGGTTTCGAAACGCAGTGGCGGAACACGCGCATGGCGCAATTGTAATCCAGGCAACCTGAGATTGACACCATTTTCACGCGAAAACGGTGCAATTGGCACAGCAGGCGGATTCGCAGTTTTCCCAAATGTAGAAACGGGTCGTCGTGCATTGAAAAATTTGTTGCATTCTGAAAACTATTATAACAAGACAATTCGTGCAGCAATTTATAAATATGCACCACCACATGAAAACAATGTATCGTCATACAATCGCCAACTAGTTAAATTGACAGGTTTGGATATTAACAAAAAAATATCTTCACTGAACGCGACACAGTTGGAATCTGTGATTAATGCAATCTGCGTAATCGAAGGATGGCGTGAAGGCAAAGAAACTGTTTGTGTTCAAGCAAACAAAAATGCCAGAAATGAAATCTTATTGGCGCAGGCGCAAATGCGCAGCCGTTAAAAAAGTCCCCGATTGGGGACTTTTTTTTATTGCTGTTGCAGGGATGCCAACATATAATCGTCCAAGTCACCGTCCAACACTGCATCTGAATCCGTCTTTTCAACGCCGGTACGAACATCTTTGACCAATTGATACGGGTACAAGACATAGTTTCGTATTTGGCTGCCCCACTCTATTTTTTTCTGGGCGGCTTTGGCTGCATCTTCGGCTGCGGCACGTTTCTGCATTTCTAACTCATACAGCTTGCTGCGTAACATTTTCATTGCCATTTCACGATTTTGAATTTGGCTGCGTTCATTCTGGCATGTGACAACTGTATTTGTTGGGATATGGGTAATACGAACAGCACTGTCGGTTTTATTAACATGCTGGCCACCGGCACCGGATGCACGGTATGTATCAATACGTAAATCCTTGTCATTAATTTCTATTTCTATGGTATCGTCAATGTCAGGCCATACATCAACAGATGCAAAACTGGTTTGACGTTTTCCATTTGCGTTAAATGGCGATATTCGAACCAATCGATGAACGCCAATTTCATTTTTCAACCACCCGTATACCCGATCGCCAGATATGCGATATGTAATATTTTTTATACCGGCTGTATCACCTTCGTGTTCTTCAATAATCTCAACAGAAAAATTGTGACGTTCTGCCCAACGATAATACATGCGCGATAACATTTGTGCCCAATCTTGTGCCTCGGTACCGCCGGCGCCAGCCTGGATAAATAAAAACGCGCCATTGTTATCAGCCGGTTCACGAAACAGCGTGATAAATTTTGCCTGATGGGCAGTTTCTGACAATTTTTTAATATCGTTTATAACATCGGTGTCATCAGGGTCCAATTCGTATAATTCGCACAACGCGCCAAAATCCGATTCCAGCGTACGCAATTCATTTAACATGCGTTCCAGGCCAGATTTTTTTTGTAAAACTGTACGGGCATTGTCGGGATTGTCCCATAAATTTGGATCATTAACCAGATTGTTTAAATCATCTATTTGCGACTGCAGCTTTTGCGGGTCAAAGGAACCCCCTGACGGCAGAAATGTCGTCTGATATTTGTAATAAAACTTCGTTTGGTATCATCATGGTTATAATCTTATCAGTTTATTTAACCAAATCAAATGAATGTTTGCCTTTTTTTGTATATTGTGATAAAATTATCACAACGAGAGGGATTTTCATGAAACATTTTTTATGTATTTTTGGGATTGTTGGCGCGTGCCTGCTGGCGAACAGCGCGCATGCCGTGTCGGCTGGGACCGTTGGGGCAACCGATAAAAACCGCGGGATATCAGTTCAGACACCGACGGCACATGGCGGGGCACGCGGATATGCAGGAACTGCAAACGCGTATAAGACCAATCAACGAAATACATACTTTATGGTGACACAGCCCGATGTTGACACAGCCTGTCGCGAAAAGATTTTTAAATGCCTGACCGACTATTGCGGGGATGTTACTATTGTCCCAGGCCAACGCGAATCTAAGTGCAAATACGCAACAGAAAGTGAGCTGTATAATTATACACTATTATGCCTGCAAAAAGACACAGAGGTATTATTGCCACAGTATGGCGCAAACACCGCAAACTATACAGGCGGCATGAATACCGCTGCGCGACTGTGTCCGTCATATGTACAGCAAGAATTAATGTCGTATCTGTCTATGGCAAATATGGCAACACAATTATCCAAATCTAACTCTGATTTATGCATACAACGCCGTCAAGAACTGGAGGCAGCAATGGCGTGTCATTCAGTAGCATTAGCATATGGAAATGAAACATCCAGCAAACTGACAAGCCAACTGACCGAATATTGTGGTGCAAATTTACCCGGGGGTAGTGTGGAAATGGTTACACGATTTTCCAATGCGGGGAATATCGGCGCAGACATATGGGGATGGGCCGAAAAAATTGTTAGCCTGGAAATGAATAACAAGGGTGCAGATTGGCAGGCGGCGGTTGATGCTGTGCTGGCCAGCTATACAAATCGTATGAATTTGGCGTGCGGCGATAATATGCAGGTCAACACGGTACCGCATGGCACAACAACAAATCAGCCATCTGCGTTGCAGACATTGGCAACAATGGCCGTCGGTTCTAAATTTCCAGCCGCCAGCAAACCTGTTGCAAACCCATATGAAAATTGGTCTGTATGGATGGAGGTAAATTCAAGTAGCGACGAGATTTATACATACGATCGTGCATTTCAAGTTATCAATGCAGCAATGTCTTTGCCATCAACAACACAAAATGCATTCCTGACCAGTGCACAGATTGACGATATGAAAACCGCATACATACGCGGAACCAAGGTGTTCATTTTACGCGACAGCAGTACACGTTGCTTTATTATACCTGTTGCGCAAATGACAGACACGGAAGAATCATTTATCGCACAATCATTTGCGAATTGCATATCCAAATAAAAACGCCCAAATGGGCGTTTGTTATTTACATCTGAAAAAAATCAGAAATTATTCAACCTGGTCAGAATCAATGATGTCATTTGCACCTGTACCTGAGTTTTCTTCGCGCCGTTCAATGGCACGAGCCACGGTTTCTATTTGCAACAACTGATTTTCCAGCGCAGCGCGTTCTGATGATTTATAACCAGTTTCTGCATCCGTTTTAACAACCGCAGGAACACCGCCAGATACAGTCTCTTTGTTACTGGATATTGCAGGATTTATAAGAT
>JAFNYG010000096.1 GCA_017383325.1 Alphaproteobacteria bacterium
AAAAGTATAAAAAATGCGCATTGTGCGCATTTTTTATTTTGAAAATTGGCGTTCTATATCCATGATGCGTTGCATTTGTTCGCGCATAAATTGGACCTTGTTTGTATTGTTCATAGCGCTTTTTTCGCTGTGCGGGTTCATACGCAGATCATCGGATGCCTTGATAAAACGTTTTAATAGTGCACAAACAACGCGGTTTTTCATAATTTGGCGCAGGTTTTCATTGTTAACACTGGGCATTGTGTATTCACTGTTGTTGTGCAGTTTGCAATACGTTTCATAAACACGACGACATATCCCCAGTTCAATTTGCAGGGGGGCAAATATGTCGCGATAGATAAAGCGATATTTTGCTTCGGCAAAGTCGATGAATGACAGTGTGCTGGTTTCGGGATCGTATAAAACATTGCCTGGGTTTAAATCACAGTGTGACCAGGCCGCACGTGTGTCGTATTCAAATGCGCCGATGTTATCACGAATTGATGCCATGTATTTTATTTCGTCGGTATGAAACCAATTGTGCATTTTATTTTCAATGAAGTTGTCCAGACGATTAAACTTTAATTCTGATGCGATTTTATGGTGTTGTACATCCAGAACCGGTTTTGATTCGTTCATGTCAACCAAAAACGCGGCGATGCCATCGATAATTTCGTATGTTTGGCGACGTGACAATGATTTGAATAATTCTGGTGTCAGTGGTTTGCCTGGGGCGCATTCTTCCAACAGCTGGTATTCGTCGTCCTTGATATAAATCATGCGTGGAATGTTATAGCGCGGATTACCAACAGCGGCGATTTCGTCAATTATTTTCTTGGTTCTGTGCTGTTTGGCCAGCCATTCGTCACGCGCGGCATCGCTGAGCGTTGGCAGTGGACGTTTCATAATCAGTGTATCGCCAAAATAGACGATATAACTTTCGCGACCGTGGATAAGATTATTGATACTTTTCGTCATCGTTAGTATATCTTTGAGTTATGCAGATGCTTTATTATATCTTGTTGTGTGCGTAATTGGCATTTTGCCATATAGTCTGTATAGGCGCGTTTGTCGCCACCTGCACGTGACTGCAGGGCAAGGATATATGCTTCTTTGTCACCGCGTTTATTAAATGTTATCGGGCGATAGCCATTGCGTAATAATACCCAATTCATAATCAGACGGGCGGTGCGTTTGTTAAAATCGTCGAATGGTTGCAGCATTATTAATTCATAGTGAATGTCATATGCGCGTGTTAATACATCACGTTTAGAATGGTTCAAATTATAGACAATTTGGCATAATTCGTATTCTATCATGCTGTAATCAGGCGCATTGTATGTCATGCCGTTAACGCTCATTTTTAATTTGCAGTTCGTTGTTCTGAATCTGTAACCGTCTATGTTTGTGTCTTTGCATAACATATCATGTATTGCGCGGATGCCTTCGACTGTGATTTCTTGGGATGCGTTTTCTATGATATAATCATACGTGGTTGCGATATTGGACATGTTTGTGTCGTCAAGATATTGTTTAGGAACCGGGCATAATACCTGGGGTTCTTCGAATGCAATTTGACGACGTAACCAATTTAGGTTGTTAGTGCGCTTTACAGATGAAAAGTCTGCAAAGGATTTGTCCAGCTCTTCACGTTTCTGGGCAATCAGTTTCTTTGTCGTTAATTTTGGTCTTTGTGGTGACATGTTGTATGTCCTTTGGTTCTATTTCATAATAAATATAGTCCATAAAATTAATTTGTCAAGTTTTTGTGCTTTTATTTTCTTGGTATAAAATTCGTGTTGAACGAGATTTTATTTTGTTCTATCCTGGTGGGGTATTAATAGGAAAGGGTGGATTTATGTTCAAAAAATTATTGATTGCTGTGATGTTGTGTGTGCCGATGATGGATTGCGTGGCGGCGCCAAAAAAGAAAAAAGAAGAGCCAATTGTACATTTAACAGATGAACAGATTTATGAAGAACTGAAAAAGCTGGCCTTGGTGTTTGAGGTTGCGCGTGATAATTTCGTAGAAGAAGCAGATGAAAAAAAGATGTTAGAGGCCGCAATGAACGGTATGTTGGGGGCGCTGGATCCGCATTCTTCGTATTTGTCGGCGGACGATTTTAAAGAATTTAATGATAAATCACATGGTGAATTTGGGGGGCTGGGGATTCAAATCACCAGTGACCGTGGCGCGGTGCGTGTAATTTCGCCAATCGATGATACACCCGCAGACAAGGCGGGTATTAAGGCAGGTGATTATATTACCCACATTGATGATGAACAGGTCTTTGATTTAACGCTGAATCAGGCAGTGAAAAAGATGAAGGGGCGCCCAGGCACCAAGGTGAAATTGACAGTGGTATCTGATGATGGTGAACCGCGCGAGATGACGCTGAAACGCGCAATTATTAAGGTGGAATCTGTCAAACATGATGTGAAAATGTTGGCGGATGCAGATCCTGATGACAAGGATACGCCAAAAATTGGGTATGTGCGTATTTCTGATTTTGGGGCGACGACATCGCGTGATTTGACCAAGGCACTGAAAGAATTAGAAAAAGATGATGTCGTTGGATATGTCGTTGATGTGCGCAATAATCCGGGTGGTTATTTGACGGCGGCAATTGATGTGTCTGATGCGTTTTTAGATGGGGGCGAGATTGTATCAACGCGTGGAAAGGAAAAGTCTGATATAGAACGGTTTTTTGCAAAACCTGGGGATATGGTGAATGGAAAGCCGGTTGTGGTGCTGATTAACCATGGGTCTGCATCGGCGTCGGAAATTGTGGCGGGGGCTTTGCAGGATAATGGGCGCGGGTTGGTTATGGGTTCGCAATCTTTTGGCAAGGGCAGTGTGCAACAGCAAAAGCCATTGGGTGATGGAACCGCAATTCATATCACGATTGCGCGTTATTATACACCATCGGGGCGGTCCATTCAAAATGAAGGTATTACCCCAGATGTAGAGGTTCTGCATTCCAAAGTCGAAGTGCTGGAAAAGAAAGAAAGTATGTATTCAGAAGCGTCATTTAAAAATTCATTGAAGAATGATAAGGCAAAAAAGAAGGATAAGAAAAAATCGGATAAGGAAGACAAGGATTCTGATGAAGAAGAAATACCGTTTGAAGAGTTAAGTGACGAAGAAAAAGATGCGCGTGATTATCAGTTGCAACGTGCGATGGAAATGGTATTGGCAATGGACAAGGTTAAGTCGCGCAGCATTATGACACCTACGGATTTGGGTGGGAAGTCAGATGCACAAATGGATTTTTCAGAAAATACCAAAAAATAAAAAATGGGGCTGTGGCCCCGTTTTTTATCGTGTGCGTCCCTTTAGTTTGCCTGTTTCTGTGATAATCCAATCGCACAGTTCGTATTTTAAACAGGTGTTGGCGTCTAAATGTTTGTCCATGGAATATTCTTTGATTTCATCAAGAATTTTCGCCGGTATTTTTGTGTATTGTTCGTATTTTGAAAATGCTTTATCTTTGTTGCGATCAATGAACTGCAGTGCGTCTTCTTTGGCTGAATCCGATGTGATGTCCAGTGCCTGACGACCATAATGAATCAGGTGTTCTGCGTTTTGTGACATAATCCGAAACCCAGGGGTGCCCTGGATGGCCAGTAAACTGCCACAGCTGTAGGCGCCAGACAGTACGGTTGTGCGAATAATTGCACCACGCATTTTCGCGATGCTTAATAATGTTGTGATGTCATGCAGTACGCGGACGTTGCCACCGTTAGAGTCAATAAAGACATCAATGATAACTGGGCGTTTTTTATTTGTGTCGATGCTGTATGGTGAAACTAGTTTTGATGACTGTTTGTATATCGGTCTGTGTGGCAGATCTTGGACAATCGCGCCCAGGTTACCAATCAGTTCCGTGGTGTCATTATAATTAAAACCGCCCAGCATATAAATTTGATAGCGTTCCGAAATAGGGTTGTCGATTTTTATGATGTAGTTTGGACTTTTTGAAGCGTTCATCGTTATGATTTGTGACATGTTTCGTTCCTTGTTGGTTAGTTGTGTTGAATTTAGTACAAAAAATAGAGTTTGTCAATCGATTTTTCTGAACAAAGTCTTGCCTTGGGGGAAAAATGGGGGTATCATTTGTTTCATGCAAATATTGTATAAGAAGGAAATGTATTATGTCTAAATTGATTGTTGATGGAAACTGGGCGGCGGCGGACGTTGCGTACAGATGTGTTGACTTTGCGGCGATTTATCCAATCACCCCCAGCAGTACAATGGGCGAATTGGCAGATGAGTGGTCGTTCCAGCATAAAAAGAATATTTGGGGCGCAATTCCACAAATTATTGAAATGCAGTCCGAAGCAGGGGCCGCAGGTGCAATGCATGGCGCGTTGCAGATGGGCAGTTTGGCGACAACATTTACTGCGTCCCAGGGATTGCTGTTGATGATTCCAAATATGTATAAAATTGCAGGTGAACAGACACCATTCGTTATGCATGTGGCGGCACGTGCGCTGGCGACACATGCGTTGTCAATATTTGGTGATCACAGTGATGTTATGTCGGTGCGTTCAACAGGTTTTGCAATGCTGTCTTCGCACAGTGTGCAACAGGCCCATGATATGGCGGCGATTGCACATGCGGCAACTGTGCGGGCGCGTGTGCCGTTTTTACATTTCTTTGATGGATTCCGCACCAGTCACGAAGAATCGCGATTGATACGTATTGATGATGAAGTGTTGGAAAAAATGATTCCAGAAACATTGGTCTTGGAAAATCGGGCACGGGGAATGACACCTGATAAGCCAACGATTCGTGGAACTGCGCAAAATCCAGATGTGTATTTCCAGGGGCGCGAGGCCGCAAATCCACTGTACGAAAAAACACCCGAAATTGTACAGAAGTGTATGGATGAATTTGCAGAGCTTACGGGGCGTAGATATAATTTGGTGGATTATGTAGGTGATGAAAACGCAGAATTTGTTATTGTTGCCATGGGCAGTGCGTGCGAAACAATTGAAGAAACGTTGCCCCATTTGCCACGTGGTTTGGGATTGATCAAGGTGCATTTGTATCGTCCGTTCCCAGTGGATGCTTTCAAAAATGTATTGCCAAAATCTGTGCGCGCGATTGCCGTCTTGGACAGAACCAAGGAACCGGGCAGTATTGGTGAACCGCTGTATCAGGATGTTAAATCTGTTGCTGATAATGGGGTCGCCGTGTTTGGTGGGCGATATGGGCTGGGGTCCAAAGAGTTTAAGCCACGCGATGTCAAGGCGATTTATGAAAACCTGATGCGTGGCACGTTGCATCATAACTTTACCGTCGGAATCGAAGATGATTTGTCGGGATTGTCGCTGAAAACAGATCCTGCGTTTGCAGTTGAAGACCCAAATTTTAAAACGGCTGTTTTGTACGGTATCGGCAGTGATGGTACTGTTGGGGCGGTGAAAAATATTGTTAAGATTGTTGGGGAAAATTCTGATTTGTACCCCCAGTCGTATGCCGTTTATGATTCGAAAAAGTCAGGTGGGTTGACCGCATCGCATATTCGTTTTTCGGATGCGCCAATTAAAAGTCAGTATTTGGTCGAAGTGGCAGATTTTATAAGTGTGTCAAACTTTATGATTGCGCAACGTTTTGATGTGTTCCGGGGGCTGCGCGTGGGTGGGACGGTTATGATTAACACGTCTTTGGCGCCAGATGTGGCGTTTGCAAATCTGCCCAGGGATGTTCAGGAACATTTAATGCGAATTCGTGCGAATGTGTATTTCTTGGACGCAAATCGTGCGGCGGCAGAATTGGGACTGGGGAATCGTATAAATACATTTATTATGTTAAATTTCTTTAATTTGACAAATGTGATTGATCCTGGCCAGGCCGCAATCAGTGCCAAGGCCGCAATTGAAAAGACGTATAAGAAAAAAGGGATGGATGTTGTTCAGGCAAACTGGGCGGCTGTTGATAGGGCGGCCGAATTCCTGCATAAATTTGATATGCCGTCATCGGTGTCGAATTTTGCACCCGACTTTGTGCCGGCGATGACGCTGGATACGCCGGCGGAAATCGCAGGAACATTGGGTGAAATGGCGGCGCAGCGTGGTGATGCAATTCCGGTTTCGCGTTTCCGTGTGGATGGTGAATTTGGGGCAGGGCAATATCCAGTTGGTACATCAAAATATGAAAAACGCGCAATTTCAGAAAAGGTCGCAACCGTTGATATTGACAAGTGTATCCAGTGTGGAAAATGTTCGATGCTGTGTCCGCATGCGGTTATCAGGATCAAAGCGCTGACCGCAGACCAGGTCGAAGATGCACGTGCACGTGGAATCAAGGTCGTGCCGATGAAAACGCCTGAATTAGGGGCGGACATGTATTTCACAATTAATATTTCGCCGGCGGATTGTACGGGGTGTAATGTTTGTGTGAAAAATTGTCCAGTGGGTGCTTTGTCTATGGTGCCGGCGCGTGATGTTATGGCCCAGCAACAGGCTGCATTTAATGCCGCAGAAAAATTACCGGATGTGCCACGGGAAAAGTTAAATCTGAATATTCCAAAGCATGTGGAATTGTTGCCACACTATTTCGAATTTCCGGGGGCGTGTGCGGGGTGTGGTGAAACACCGTATGTGAAATTGTTGTCACATCTGTTTGGGGAACGCATGGTGGTTGCAAATGCAACGGGATGTTCTTCAATCTATGGGGCGAATTTGCCAACGACACCATGGACGCGTGATAAAAATGGACGTGGGCCGGCGTGGTCAAATTCACTGTTCGAAGACAATGCAGAATATGGTTTGGGAATGCGTTTAGCGCTGAATCAAAAACGCGATAATCTGCGGGCGTTGTTGTTCGAATTGGGAATCGAAAATGTCGAAGGGATATTCGATGAAACAGATTCTGCAAAACAACGAGAACTGGAGGCGCAATTACGTGCACAATTGGCACAAATTTCAGGACCACGTGCGCGTTTGGCAGAAAGCCTGATTGGCGAAGTCGTCGATAAATCTGTCTGGATTATCGGTGGTGATGGTTGGGCGTATGATATTGGATATGGTGGTGTTGATCATATATTGCACAGTGGTGAAAATGTGAATATATTGGTTCTGGATACCGAAGGATATTCAAATACCGGTGGGCAACAGTCAAAGTCAACCCCATTTGGCGCCAGTATGAAGTTCGCAATTGGTGGTAAAAATCATGCGAAAAAAGATTTGGGTATGATTGCGATGATGAGTGGCGCATATGTCGCACAAATTGCGCTGGGGGCAAACCAGGCCCAGGCAATCCGTGCATTCCGCGAGGCGGCATCTTTCAATGGGCCGTCAATCATATTGGCATATGCGCCATGTATCGCGCATGGATTTGCGTTGCAAAATGGTGTGGAACATCAAATGCAGATGGTTCAGACCGGGGCGTGGCCACTATTCAGATTTGATCCGCGCTTGATTGCAGATGGACATAATCCGTTGACAATGGATTCAAGTGTTGATAATCCGTTGCCATTGGAGGATTTCTTGAAAACAGAATCACGATTTGGGGCAGCGCGTGCAGTGAATCCGCAGTTTAATAAACTGGTTGATATGGCCAAGGCAAATAATGCATATAAAAGCGAGCTGAAAAAGCATATCGCGCAATTTGCAATGCTGAACAAACCAATTGTCAAAGAAAATGGAGAAGGATAGAGATGAAAAAAATATTTTTATGTGTGTTGGTGTTGTTGGCGGCCTGTACGTTTCAGACCAAGCATCGGGGATATGTGTTCCCAGATGACTTGGAAGCCCAGGTTGCAAATATTAAAACGACATCCGAATTAATCGAAGCAATTGGGGCGCCCCAGGTCAAGACGATATATGGGGACCAGGTTTGGGTGTATTATGGTGCAGATGAAAACTATCGTGGGCCGTTGGCACCAACGTTTACAGATGAAACGGTTTTGTTGGCGTGGGTGCAGGGAGATCGTGTTTTGAAAACACAGGTTTTGCATGATGCTGATTTGCCAGATGTCAAGATTGCAGATGGTGAAACGGAAATCCCAGCGGCGATTGAATTAAATGCAATTGAAGAGTTGTTCAACAATATTGGGCGGTTCAGTCCGGCCGGTCTGGGCCAGTAAATAAAAATCCCCCATTTGGGGGATTTTTATTTGTTTAATGCGTCACAAATTTCGGCAAAGTTGTCATTGACATCGCCGGCGGCGTTGATTTCACTGAATTTAATTCCAGGTGCGGTGCGCAGCCATTCGACAGCGGGCATTGTGATGCGTCGAAAGTTTTCCAAGCGATGATGTATTATACTCATGGCTGAATCGTCGGCGCGTTGGCTGCCCCCGCGGATACGTTTTTGTATGCGTGCAATCAGTGTTTGTTCGTCGGTCGCCAGATACAGGATATGAATGTCAAATTTGCTGGCATAGTTTTTTACCAGCCATTTTGCCTGGGCCAGTGTGCGTGGAAATCCATCAAGAATAATATCTGTATCATCGGTCAGTGTCGGTGCAATTAAATCACAGACCAATTTATCCGGTACCAGATTGCCTGCTGATATTAATTTTCCAATTTTAGATTCTGCGGGTTCTGCGCGCAGCATTGCGCCGGCTTCTATATGTTTATACGGATGGTGTGACATCAGCATTTGGGAAAATGTTCCCTTGCCGACGCCGGGGCCACCCATCATTACAATAATTTGTTTTTTATTTGTCATGTTGGCCTCGATAAATCTCATTATTATTCATATACATAAAATCGTCATAGGTTTTATTTATGTAGTTTAAATCAGGCAATACGCTTTCGGCCCACATTTCTTTTGTTTGCACATCATTATAATTGCTTGTTATTGCATGATAACCCGCCAGGAAAACTATATTTCGACAAAATAATTTACGAATTGTATTTAAATCATAATAAATTTGATGTTTTTCCTTGGGCAAAGAATTATATATTTTTGCACACTGCAATAGTATTGGAAACAATTCTTTATTTGCCGCCGCCGCAAACAGAACCATATCATGATACTTGTTTCCATATTTACTGTTTCCAAAATCTATCAAAGAAAAATTATTTGCGTCCGCATCATACAGAATGTTCGCCGCACGAATATCCGAATGTGTCATTACTGTAAAATCATCCCAGGTTAAGGCGTCGCTAAATAAATCGTTTAATAAATCTGATTGCCCAGGAATATGCTTTGTAAAAAATTCACATACTTTTTGGGATGCACTTTTATCATTGGTATCTAGTCTAGAATAAAAATTATATTGTGCGGGTTTTTGCGATGCTGTTTTTTGATGCATATAATTTAAAAAAAACGCCAATTCTTTTGCAAGTTTCGTACGCGCATCAGACGACATATTTTTTATCCCTGACACACTTAAATCCTGCCCCAAAGCCAATTGCTCTATGATATAACCTTGCTGGCCAGATACATATTTTATAACGCGGGGGATATTTAAAGAGCCATCAAAATCTGTCAATGCTTCTGATATTGAATTTTGCTTGGCAGTATCACGCGCCCAATCCTGCAAAATGTATGATTTGCGTCGTTCAAAATCGACACTTGTTTCATTGTTTCGCTGGACAATTTGCACAGGTACCTTCAAGACAGCGAGTCCCCCGCCAGGCAAACGAACTATTTTTGGCGCAGTATGTGAACCAGATGGCAAATCTTGGACAACATCAAAATTAATGTCCGTTAGTTTTATCGTCGCCTCAGAATATTGTTTTTTATTTGTCATGTTCATGATTTTATCATAAAAAACACGGTCGGGCAAGGTTGCACGACCGTGAAACAATTCATACGAATACAAATTATTTTTTGCTGTTTTCGATTGCAGCACCCAAGATGTCGCCCAAAACAGAACCACTGTCTGCTTCGTTTGCGAATTCTTTGACACATGAAGCGGCAAAATGCAAGCCTTCATTCGCGGAATGATGTGGCGTTTTGTTTGCTCCGAGAATCTCGGAACAGTCAGCTGACCGTTTTCCTCCTGCGCATAGCTGGTTTTTTCTGGCAATGCTGAAAGAGTTTACCGGCTGGTTGCTTTTGATTTGCCTGCATGTGATCACCTCCTGCAAGTATTGTTGTCCGAAAAAACTGTCTTCATGAAATGCTTGCTAAATTGGACATTTTTCGATATAATAATAAATGCTCCGGCAATTTCGG
>JAFNYG010000097.1 GCA_017383325.1 Alphaproteobacteria bacterium
AAAAGAGAGGCGCCCCCAAAAACATATGGCAATGTCCATTTAAAGTTCATTTTATCCTCCATTTGCAATCAACCATGTATAACAACATTTACCGCTGCTACTTGTCATGTGTTAATGTTCTTCTTTGTTTTGATTGGTTCATCGCGAGAATAAAAAATGCGACGTACATTCAGGCACTTTTTCAAAAATAAATACCCCGACTTGCCATTTTATAATAAGAACCGGCAGCCCGCCCCGTTACCGGGGAACCAAAGTTTGTATATACAATATACTTACAGGGGAAATTTTGTCAAGCGCTTTTTGAAAAAAAATCCCACATTTCTGTGGGAATAAATACTATCTGTTCGTCAATTGTAATTCTATGCGACGATTTTGCTGCAATGTATGGGGGTCATTGCCCAATTGCACCGGATGCATGTCGCCAAAACCACTGGGGACCAAACGTCGGCGCGACACACCAGAATTAGCCAATTCATCGGCAACTGCGGTTGCACGTAGCAATGACAATTGCGTATTGTTCTGGTATCCAGATGTGCCCGCAATAACCGGCTTTTTATCGGTATGCCCATCAACGCGGATAATCCAATTAACGTCGGTTGGGATTTTCCCTTCCATGTCTTTGATAACGTTTGCAATCAAACGCAACTGTTTTTTCCCGTCTGGCGACAATTTGTATGAACCGCTGGGGAATAAGATATCGCTGTTGACAACAAAGCGATCACCATCGGTTTGAATCGACGTGCGGTCACCCACCGCCAGCTTTACAGCCTTGTAGAATTCAGACTGATACTGTGACATATCTTTTAATTCTGCAACCTTGTCCGCCAAGGCACGGTTTAAACGCGATGACATTTCTACGTATTGGATTTCCTGGGCCCTGGATTTTTCTTCGGCAGCGTCTAAGGCGGCCTGTAATTTCGCCAATTGTTCCGCCAAGCGCACACGTTGTAATTCCATTTCATCCTGCAACTGTTTACGTTGCTGTTCCAGTTCGGCGGTTTTTTCTTTGTCCAGATTAGCCTGGGTCAAACGGACCGTTAAATCATTAACCATTTGTTGTAATTCGTTCCCATGCGCCTGCAATTGCAGAACCTTGGCCTCGTACGCGGTAACCAGATCGGTAACACTGGAATCCATCTGGTCTAATTCATTATTTAAATCGGCATTCGATTGTTCCAAATCTTGCAGTTGATTGCGCGCTAAAATCAACAGGCGTTTGGCTTCTTGCTCATCCAGGGACATTTGCTCAATTGTTTGTGCCTGTTCTGCGTTTGCAGCCTTTAGCTCTGCAACAGCCTTGGAATTTGTGGTTTTGTTGAAAACACTGGTGGTTGTCCACAAAAACACAAAAACAATCATCATGAATATTAAAATAATTACCAGATTTGAAAATAAATCTACAAATCCTGGCCATGCATTTGTTGATGTGCGATAACGTATGTTTATCATGATGCTTCTCTCTCTTGCTTAAAAAAATATCTGTTTATGCGTCTGCCCCTGTTTGCCCCGATGTCTGTGTCGCCTTGGACAATTCATGCGTGGCCAAATTTATTTGCGGCAAAACCTGGCTCACAGATTCAGGCGTGGCAACATGTGCACGTGCAGACAAATAATCTTCTAGTTGGTGATAAATTGCGTTCTGGGCCGACTGAACCTGCAATCCCAGGAATCCAACCGTCAAACTGCCCCCCAGCCCTAACAACGAACTGGTAAAAGCGGTGGCCATGCCCGCCAACGGTTGCGACAAACCAGCCTGCATAGATTGCAATACATTTTCGTCTGAAAAATTCAAATTACCTATTAATTCCGCAAAACCACCAACAGTCAATATCAACCCCCAAAATGTCCCCAGCAATCCCAGAAAGATTAAAGTATTTGTTATATAACGAACCGATTCACGACAATCTTCGAATCGCAACAAAATCATATCCATAAAACCATTCAGCGTTGACGCATATATCTGTTTTGGATGCGATATTAACATCTGGGCAACAGGACGCAATAAAAGCGGTGGCAATGCCAAACGCCGACGTCCCATAGTATAACCCTGCAACCATTTGTATTCAGGCAATAACTGAAACATCAAAACAAAACACAAACCGATACCAAACAAAGTGGTGCCAATAATAACACCATTTAACCAAATGTTCGCCAGTGAAATTGCAATAAAATCAGCCCAAAAATACAAGACACCTGCAACCAATAATGCGGTAAATAATGCCATCCTGTTAAGTGCGCCGTGAAAGTGTTTTGTCATGTGTCAGTTCCCCCGCTTAATCATAGAATAGTAAAATTTGATAAATATTGTCAATAGTGATTATTGTGAAAGTATTTACCCCATTTATTTGCATACCGCAACATAGGGTGGAAATGATCGCGCAGCATCAATTTCACCATCGCCACAATCCATACAATTAAAACGTCTGTTTTGCGAATACGACCGACCCAATGGGACCGCAACAGCAGATACAGCCGAAACAGAATCAATATATGTGCGTCCAGGGAACCCAAAATAGAATGCGCGTGTTGGCCCACTGCATTCCGCAACCGCACCTGGATAACAATGCGGGTCTGACAATCGTTCCGGATCCGGGACACATGACGACACACATGTTTCTGGATCGGTTATCATCCGCTCGCAATCAGTACAAGATGTCTGAGGAACGCGCAATGTTGCCCCCAGGCCACCATAGACGGCACCAGACGTCACATTTAAACACTTTTTTGTTTCAGAATACGTATTGGGATCCGCGACACATTCCCATTCCAAAGTATTATAATTTAAACGCGCAACCATTTTATCTGGGCAACTTTTTTCTGGGAATGGGTTTATACATTCCCATAAACTGTCAACCATAACAGCGGTTTGATTGTCAGCACACAATGGTTTACGTGATTCATCTGGGACACATTCATACAAATCAGAATCCCATATCATGTCACCGCCACAATCTGTTTTTGTGTTGTATCCGATACACTGCCAACGGCCAAATCGATACGTTTTTGCCGTCCCAACAGGACATATAACATCAGGGGACGCGACCATGTCGTAAACCGTTGCGGGGTCTGGTATTTCATACTGCGTAAAATATACCAATTGGTTGTCCGTTAATTCCATTGCATCTACAATTTCAGCAGGAATTGCGCGCAGATACGATGTACCCCCAGACATTATCATTTTGTCACGCAATATTCCAAATGTGCCCGCGTCCGAATAATACTGTTCCAGTACATCCATCATTGCATTGTGATCTTTGGCATCCAGGGGTGCGGTCGCTGTTACAATATAGCTGAATGCAGGCTTTTTATTTTTTACAATTTCGCAATTGGTTATTTTTAATTTATCATCCAGGCATATAAATTGGCTGATAATATCATTTTGTGCAATACAAACATCATTAAATTCTGTCCCATTTATTTGCGCGTTGTGTACGGCGGTTGCACACTGGGCAATGGTGCGCAAATCCGATCGCAAAACGGCATATTCTGTATCATGCTGTGACACAGTTTGACTGGGCGACCCCATCAGGTAATAGCCAGCCATAAACAATGCAACCAAAATCATGATAAAAATATTCATCATTCCCCCTTGCGATTTATAAAAAGTCTAGGTAATATACAAATAAATTGCAACAGAAATCAGGTATGATGATGAAAAAAATTTGTTTACTGTTTGTATTGTTCATTATGTCGGCATGCGGTTTCCAGCCCATGTTTTCTGGCCAGGATACAAATATCTATGTCGAACCAATCAGCGGAATTAATGGAATTGAATTGCGCAATGCCCTGTGGACCAAATTCGGTGGCCAACACAATCCAGATGCTACATACAAATTAACGGTTAAGCTAAGCAGCCCAAATACCCAGTACAAAGCACTGGAACGAACAGGCGATGCGACGTGGCAGGAAATATCCATGACAGCAACATACGTTTTAACACATGATGACACCCAGATTGCGTCCGGCACAGAACAGGCCGCCGAATCGTACACGTTTGTTCAATATTTGGTCGCATCAAACGCATCATATAATAATGCAGTAAAAAATACTATTAATGTTCTGGCCGAAAAGATTGGGACGCGCGTAATTGCAGAAACACTTAAGTATTCGCATATGGACAAGACGGTTGCAGAAAAATGAAATGGAAAGATGCCGATTTTAAAACAGGAATTGAAAAAGTTCGCGCCGTGTTAATTTATGGCCCTGATGCGGGTCAGGTTGATGAATATTGTGATTTGGCAATTGAAAAATTGGGCATAGAAAAAGACAACCTGTTCGCACTGGATTCAGATGAGTTGCGTGAAAAACAAGATGCCCTGTTTGCAGAAGCATGCACACAGTCCATGTTTGGCGGGCGCAAAATGGTTATTATTTCTAATGCAGGTGATGCGTGCGCAAAACAGGTTTCCGAACTGGTTAATCACCCGGGGCTGTGCGCAACCGTAATCGTAGCAGGCAGTGATTTGCGTTCAGGCGGGGGATTGCGAACCCTGTTTGAAACATCTGACAACATGGGGGCACTGGCATGCTATACAGACGATGCACGAACATTGGCGACACTGATACGGAATGAACTGTCTGCGGCTGCAGGTATTCAACAAATAACCCCCGAAGCAATGGCATATATGACATCGCATCTGGGGGGGGATCGTGGAATTACACGCGGTTTTTTAACAAAAATCGCACTGTATGTTGATGACAAGCGTATCGTTGAATTATCAGATGTTGAAAAATGTTTGCCAGATACTGGCGCTGCGGATTTAGATGATTTCTTGTATTCGTTAACGGCGGGACACATTAAACCAACAATGTTGGCACTGGACAGATTGTTATACGATAACAAAGAACCCAATATGCTGGTACGCATGCTGAACGGGCATTTTAAGAAATTACAAACCGCAGTTGTTGATGGACATTTACCACGGCTGTTTTGGAAGGTCGAAGATAAATTTAAACAAGCTATTAAGATCTGGCCTGATTCGGAAATTACGGCAGTATTAATACGATTAAATGAACTGGAACGCCAATTGCGCACAACAGGAATGCCTGCCGAGGTTTTAATTCGCGACTTTGCATTAAAACTGTGTGCACGTTCAGCAAAATTGGCAATTAAACGGAGGAATTAAAAAACTATGCTTGCTTCGGTTTACGCACCAAAAGATTTTAAGCGCCTGCGTGCCGCAGGGGATGTTGTCGCGCGCTGTTTCGATTTTATTTCGCCACATATCAAGGCGGGAATTTCAACCGGCGAAATAGATCGGATGGTCGCACAATTTTTAAAGGAAAATGGCGCACGTTCGTCTGACCTTGGATATCAAGGATATCCAAAACATATCTGTACATCTGTTAATGATGTTATCGTTCATGGAATCCCCAGCGATGAATGTATCTTAAAAGACGGCGATATAGTCAATGTGGATTTAACCGCAGAATACAAAGGATTTCACGGCGACGCGTCACGCATGTTCATGATTGGCAATGTTTCGCCCCAGGCGCGCAAATTGGTACAGGTATGCCAAGATGCGTTGAACGCCGCTATTTCAATTTGTGCCCCAGGCGTGCCATTGTCTGAAATTGGCAAAACAATCGAGGCCGTTGTTAAACCGCACGGTTTTTCGATTTCTCGTGATTTTGTCGGTCATGGAATCGGCAAGGTTATGCATGACGATCCACAAATATATCATTTCTATGATAAACACTGGGACAAGGTCAAGATGGTCCCAGGATTGGTGTTCACAATTGAACCTATGATAAACACAGGGTCACCTGAATGCAAAATTGATGAAGATGGTTGGACGGCGCGCACGGTTGACGGTGGACTGTCTGCCCAGTGGGAACACACAATCGGCATAACAGAAGACGGCGCAATAATTTTCACGGAAAAAATGGTTTAAGTAAAGTATGCCCGACAAAGACCAGCAGTTTCATACAGGTCATCGTGACAGATTAAAAGAAAAGTTTCTGGACAAGAAACTGGTCGAATATGAACAATTGGAACTGTTATTGTGCTATGCAATTCCCAGACGCGATGTCAGACCACTGGCCAGGAAATTGATACAACATTTCGGCAGCGTTTATTATGTGCTGAACGCAAATATAGATGACCTGATGGCGGTTGACGGTGTTGGACATTCTACAGCTGTGTTGATAAAACTGGTTCACAGTTTAATTTGTATCAGTCACGCCAAAAAATTAACGGAAAAGTCTTTGTATCTACAACACGACACACTGGTGGATTATTGCAGAATGAAAATGTCCGAACTGAAAACTGAAGAATTTCATGTACTGTATCTGGATGCGGATTTCTGTCTGCAAAAACACGAAGTACACAGCCAGGGATCAACGGAATCTTCGAACGTATATATCGAAAAAATTATGGAATATGCGCTGAAGAATAATGTAAAAAGTGTGGTGCTGTTACACAATCACCCATCAACAGATAACACATTTTCATCGGTTGATGTGCAATTGACCGGACAGTTAGAATATTTATTGAATATGTGCAACATAACACTGTACGATCACTTTGTTGTGTCGGGCGGCATCGTGCATTCTATGCGCGATGAACAATTGCTGAATAAATCTGCAAATCGGTTTTCCGGCTAGAACAATTCTGCGACATCGCAGATGCGTCCCAGCTGTTCTGGTGCACCGGCGGTAATTTTATCGCCATTTAAACTGTATTGCGTTTTGGTTGCCATGGTTGGTGTCGGCCAGCTTTCTTCGAATGGACGGGAAATAATCGTTGCACCAAATGTCGGTTTAAAGTGAAACTGAATCAGACGCAATGCACATTCTGCACCGTGTGTTGTCCTGAATCCATCTGGTGTAATATCGCGCATTTTACCATCAATATTTAATTCAATTTTATATTCATGATAATCGTGCGCAGTGCCGGTTGCAACGTGTGTGCGTGTAATTAAATCAGCGACACCGTCGTGATTTATATCGCGACGAAATTTTTCGACACTTTCGATACCTGTACCAAACTCGTCCAATTCGCCCTGGGTTGTTTCATCAGGCATACCCAGACCATCTGAAAAATCAATATATTTTTCACCCGCAACAGGTTCTGTGTCAATCACAACAGGTCCAGATACCGTGGTTTCTGGGGCAGACTGTGTTGTATCCTGGGTCGGCATCACAAATATCAACACGGCGCCCACAATCAGAATTAATACAATCAGCAACACAATTAAAATTTTATCGCCTGCGCTTCGCATTGTTCATCCTTTTGGGTTATATCTGTGTTACTTTACCTGGGCGCCAACCTTCGACCTGCCTGATAGCGTTGGCAACACGTGTTAATTCTTCGGCACTCAGCTCTGATATCTTACGGCTGATTGACAGCCCTGTCAAGCGGGCAACTTGACGTTGGTATCCGGCTGTATTATTTTCAGACGGTGGGGCCCAACGGCTGATTGCGCCTGCAACAGTCAGGTTTTTATAACTGTTGGTTAATAATAATTTTTTTATTGCCAGCATACCGGTTTGTTCATCTGGAAATACCGCAAATCCGCCCGCCGAACCAATCCCACCGATCGAACGCGAAAATTTCCCAGGGCGAATATTCCCAGGATTATTATTTCGCCACGCGCGTGTACCACCGGAACGTTTATACCTCTTGCCATCGGGGCCAACCACAATCACATCATAACCAGATGCCGTTGCACTGTGATATCTGCTTGTGGACGATGGGGAATCAGTGATTTGTGTCAATGTTTCCGTTTCTAGTCCTATATCTATGTCGCCAAGTTCGCTGGGTGCAATCGATTCTTCTTCTGAATATATCACGCCGGAATCGAATATATCAAAGACTTCATATAAATCATCCTGGGACTTTAGCTGGGCATCACGTGCATCCAACAATTTATTCATTTCCGATATTGGTACGGAAATGGTACGACAACCATGCGCAAATAAATCATCACCATAGATAAAATTCATTATTGGCTTTGCCATTGACAGCACACCAAATATGATAATTAGATTGCGCATGTTTGTAAAAAAATCATTCTTTGCGCCACGTATCATCGATATTGCCCAGCCCGTTAACATCGCACCAGTCAAAAACATAATAAACCACCAGGCATAGTCTATAAATGTTTCAAAGCTGCGCAGGATACACGATGGATCTTCCATGTACACAAAATCGGGATCTACGCGAACGTTGTAGAACCCGGAATTTGTTAGCAATCGAATAATCGTATCTGAATTCATAATATTTTATTTATGCGCCCTGCTTTTTTGACGCAGCAGGTGTGAAGAAGCCAGGAATAGCATATTCTTCGTCATTGGCAGCAACACCAGCCCAACCAAACAAGTCACCCATTAAACCAGTATCTTCGCGTTTCATTTTTTTAAACGGCAAAATGTTTTTTAGTTTACCAATTTTGCCCTGGGTCCCAGAACGATTCCCCGTGGGAATTTTATCCTGGGTATCAACAAATTCAGTTGCCAATTTTGCCAACGTTGCATCTGTATCATCCGTGTCTAAGATGTCAATACTGTCTGTGGACATAACATCTGAATCTGGGATTTGAACGTCTTCACGCAGCGGTGTCATACTTTCCAATAATTGTTCCAATGTTTTTTCAGGGGATACGACGGGTGCATCTTCTGTTATCATGTCGCCAATTGTAACACTGTTAACACTTTCATCTGCATTATCAACGGTTTCAGACAAATCGGTATCGATACAAACGTCTGATATTACCGCCGTAGCGTCAATCGTATCAATCGCGGATGCGGATTCTTCTGCCACTGGTAATATGTCTGTGTTGTCTGCGACAACCTCTGACATAGATTCAACTACTGTGTCCGTTGTTTCCGAATCATTTGATTGGTTGGCGGATAAAATCGATAGAATTGGGATTACCTTTTCAGGTTCTGTTTCAACAGCGACCGCAATTTCAGGTTCTGCGGCATCAGCATCCGTGTCAGCTGGCTGCGCGCATTGTTCTGAGATTACAGATATTTCTGGTTCTTGGACCGGTTCGACAATATCGTCATACACATCAACCGCAGATACAACAGGCATAACATCATTGATTTCTGGTTCATCATTGTGATTTTCTGGGCACACAGATTCGGCGGGGATATTTTCTGGTACAGTTGCAACAGACGGCGCAAATTCAGCCCCAGCCAATGCGCAGTCGCGATCCACGGGAACCCCGAACAAAACCGTATCATTGTCCAGGCCCAACGCGCCACGCACTGCATCAAATGCAGCACGAATTTCGTCCATTTCAAACACTTCGTTACCAGAAATATAGATTATTTTAGTCTTCATAAATTTATCCCCCACAATATATGAGCGCATTATATCACATTTTAGGGTTGAACGCATATAAAAAATGTCTTAAACTGACAATATGGCAGATTTAAAACAACAAATTTTTCAAGAATTGTCCAACCTGGAAGAAGCCGCAGCCAGACTGCGTGGCACTGCGATTCATGCAGGCAAACAAACTGATTTGGAGGTGGCGATACTGACCGAACAGGTCCGAACACTGCGTGACAGAAATGCACGCGCCGCGGACATGATTGATAAATCTGTATCTATATTAAAGAAGTTGAAGAAATGAGTGTTGTTTCAATACCAATCGTAAATAAAAACTATCCAATGGGCTGTGAAGACGGTCAAGAGGCGCGCCTGGTTGAATTGGGGCGGATGGTCGATGCACGCGCACGTCAGATATTGGACAAAATCGGCCCACTGCCTGAAAATTCACTGTTGGCAACACTGTGTATTGTGTTGGCGGACGAAGTGAACAATCGCCCAACACCGGCGGCAAGCGATGCCGACCTGAAAGAAATTCTGGCCCGGATACGCGAGATTAAACATAAACTGGCACAATAGCATCCCCCAATCGGGGGATTTTTATTTATTCCTGCGGGGGGGCATGATGATTTGGATAATTTATTATAAAGCATAACCTGGGTCCCGCGGTCAAGCCGCGGGATGACAGTAATTTTTTGTTCCTGCGTAGATGACAGGGGGGAATTCCTACTGCAACCCATCCAGGTCTGTGACTTTGCATTGATAGGGACAAGTGGGAGTAGAGGTGCCGCTGAATGTTATCCATTCACCCGAATATATAGAGCGACATTCAGTTTCCGATGCTACCTGACACTCCTCTGTTTTGGAATTAATTGTACAATAAATCTCGTTTGGTAATATAGTTAATACTCCTGTTGGGACATTTTTACAGGCAGTTTCCCACTGCGTCTGATATTCATCGGTATACACGCATGTACCATTGGCGTTCGGGGCCTTGTTCGTATCTTTACAATCGCATGTACCGTTATTCCATGTGCCACC
>JAFNYG010000098.1 GCA_017383325.1 Alphaproteobacteria bacterium
ATGGACTTTGCCGCCAAATTTCACCAAGATTTATCGGAACACCAAGACAACACCGCATCACCATGCAACGTTGATATCTTTGTAGTACGCCCAGTTTTACGAAACCCAGGTTCCGACAGTCCCGAATTATATTACCTTATTATGAATGAGACACCATGGACAACAAATGAATAGAATCATCGGCATATTTTTTGCGCTATCCATTTACAGCCCAAGTTTACTGGGTGCGTCTTTATTACAACCTGCATCATTTCCAACGACATCAATGGACGCAACATTCATTGAACGTCGCGACAGCGCCGCCGCCGGCTACAAACCATTCACAAATCGCAGCGCATATCAACCCGTAATCATTGAATCCGAGCAAGAATATATGCTGCGCCATGCAGAATCTGTGCGAAAATCAGACCTAGCCAGCATGACAACCGCCCAATATTGCAGCAAATATCCGCTGGACACGACACGTTGCGTGCAAAAACCAGACGCGTATGAATCCACCATTAAAATTGGCGATCGTCCATCCGTCCCCACCACAACACCCCCAACCACAACACCAACGCCAACTCCAACGCCAACTCCAACACAACCACAGGCACCCGCACCATCAAAGCCCCACCATAACATTAACGACAACCAGGTCGTCAGAATGGGGCCACAAACTCACAATGGTCCATGCACACCACCACAACGCAGTAATGTTTTTTCAAACAAAATTCTAACCAGCGGTCAATATCAACAATCCGACCCAGCATTTGAAAAAACCATGATCACAACATTTCGTGCCGAAGGGGGCTGTGGGAATCATCCAAATGATTCAGGTGGCTATACATGCTATGGCATATCGCAAAACAACAACCCCGAAGTAGACGTACGAAACATCACACGCGCCGACGCAGAAAACATTGCCCACCGCAAATATTATACCCAATACGGCCTAGACAAACTGCCTGACTATATCCGCAGCGACGTTTTCACATTTGGTTGGGCGTCTGGCCCCGTCACCGCCATCCACAACCTATGCCGTGTCCTGGGTCTGCCCAAGCGCAATAAAATAGACAGTGAAATTGTCATGGCAACTGAAAACTATAACGGCGATTTACACAACGACTATTTGGACGCCATGCAACAATATTTTATCAAATGCGCCCAAAAACCGAAGCAAAATGTATTTTTGACAGGCTGGATGAACCGCGTTAAATTTACGCGTGAAAACAGTTGCCACTATCCAACCACCGACCCGATTTACCGATAATTTATTCCTGTTGTTTTTTACATCAAATCCGTATTTTGCGCAATCCGACCGCCCAATACTCTGACTGGAAGGCGGCTGCATCCGCATGTTGTCGTGCCAAGGGCTTGCGCTAAAAAAACAATATGTAAAAAATCCCGCAAATGCGGGATTTTTATTACTTCTTTACAACAAAGTTCACTAACTTTTTCGGCACGACAATTGTCTTAACGATTTCCACGCCCGCTAATTTATTAGCCACCGCTTCACGCGCTGCCGCAACAATTGTATCTTCATTCGCATCAACCGGCACGACAAAGTCTGCCGCGCGTTTACCGTTAACCGACGCAACAATTGTCATAGATGTTTCAACCAATTTTGCGGCATCAAACGTTGGCCATGGTTCAAACACCAGCATATCTGTATGTCCCAATTTTTCCCACATTTCTTCGGTCAAATGCGGTGCAAATGGATTCAACACTTGCAATAATGTTTCGTATGCAGGGCGGGGCATTTTACCACCAAACGCATTGATATATTCCATCATTGCAGAAATTGTTGTATTAAATTTCATACTTTCCAGACGTTCTGTTGCATCTGCAATCAGTTTATGTTGCAAGCGTTCTTGATCTGCTGTCATTGGTTCATCTGTTAAATTATCAGCCAAATTTTCCACACGTTTCAAGAAACGTTCAACACCACGCAATGTATCTTCGGACCAATTTGCGCTTTGTTCCCAAGGCCCCAAATATAAAATAGCCAAACGACATGCATCTGCACCACTGCGTTCAACCACATCAGAACTTGGCACAGTATTACCGCGTGATTTTGACATTTTCGTACCATCTGCCGCCATAATCAGCCCGTTGCTGGTACGTTTTTTATACGGTTCAACACCTGGAACAAATCCCAAATCAGATAATACTTTGTACCAAAATCTTGAATATAAAACATGACGAGTTGTATGTTCCATACCGCCGTTATAATGATCAATTGGCATCCATTTATCTAACTGATTACGTTCACAAAACGCATTATTATTTTTAGAATCTAAATAACGCAAAAAATACCACGAAGACCCAGCCCACTGTGGCATCGTATCTGTTTCGCGCTTTGCCGGTGCACCACAGTGCGGACAGGTTGTATTTACCCAGTCTGTTGCACGTGCCAATGGGCCTTCACCATTATCTGTTGGTTTATAATCTGACATATAAGGTTGCAATAACGGCAGTTCAGAATCTGGCACAGGCACCCAACCACACTTTTCGCAATATACCATTGGTATTGGTTCTCCCCAGTACATCTGACGTGAAAAACCCCAGTCTTTTAACTTATATTTGGTTGTACCGCGCGCAAAGCCATGTTCTGTACCATATTTAATTGCAGCTGCAATCGCATCTTCTTTACCCATACCATCCAAGAAAGAAGAATTTATGTGCGCACCATCGCCTTCCCAAACAGCATCTGGTTCACCACCTGCCAAGACCGGAATAATATCCAGACCAAACTTCTTTGCAAAGTCCCAATCACGACCATCATGTGCTGGCACCGCCATAATCGCACCGAATCCATAATCTGCCAAAACATAGTCAGAAATAAAGATTGGAATTTCGCGCCCATTAAACGGATTTGTCGCCATAACACCATCTAAACGAACACCTGTTTTTTCACGTGTAACATCTGTACGTTCAATTTCTGTTTTTGCACGTGCTGCAGCAATATATTCATTTACTTCATCTGTGTTTTGGATTTTACCTTCACTAATCCATTTTTTTACCAGCGCATGTTCTGGGGCTAATACACAGAAAGTAACACCAAATATTGTATCAATACGCGTTGTATAAACAGTCATAACATCATCACCAACCTGGAAATTGACATCTGCACCATGTGAACGACCAATCCAGTTTATTTGTTCTGTTTTAACGCGTTCTGGATAGTC
>JAFNYG010000099.1 GCA_017383325.1 Alphaproteobacteria bacterium
AAATCAAGACCGCAGAACGTTCTTCATATAACGCGGCAACAATCGGCGCCGATGTTCAGCGTATGTTAACGGTCTATCAGCGCCAGGGTTATTTCGGCACCAAGATAGAGCCACAAAAAATAGAACTGCCGGACAATCGTGTTAACATTGTCTATGAAATTACCGAAGGGCACCCGACCTGGATAACGGATATCAAGTTCGAAGGAAATAAGAAATTTTCTGACCGCACACTGCGTGGTGAAATCTTGTCCCAAGAACACGCCTGGTGGCGTTTTATGAGCCAGTTTGACACATTTGACGAAGACAGAATTCAATACGACGGTCAAATGTTGCGCCAGTTTTATTTGCGTAATGGCTATGTTGATTTTAATGTGACGGACACATCTGGCACATTTACCCCCGATCGCCAATATTATTCGGTTGTATTCACCGTTGACGAAGGAAATCAATACGATTTTGGCAAATTAACTGTGGACAATCCGTTCCCGGATGTGCCGACTGATGAATTGATGGATGCCATTGTTATGAAGTCTGGCGACACATACAATGTTGACGAAGTAGACGAAACATTATCTGCCCTGCGCAGTGCCGTTGCGGACTATGGATACGCATTTATCAATGTTGAACCCATCCCAACCAAGAACCCAGATGATAAAACAATTGACCTGGTGTTCAAGATTCAAAAGACAAATCGCATTTACCTGAATTCGATTAATATTTTGGGAAATGTTCGTACATTTGATTTTGTGATACACCAATCATTACCGATGCGTGCGGGCGATCCATTTTCATTACAGACAATAGAAGAGGGGCGTCAAAAATTAATGCGTACACGCTATTTCAAAGACGTCCAGATGGTCCCAACACGTGTTGCTGATTCCAATATGATGAATCTGGATGTCAAGGTCGAAGAACAACCAACAGGTGAACTGTCTGGTGGTTTTGGCTGGTCTAATATCAATGGTTTCATGGTTGATGCGGGCATTACCGAAAACAACTTTATGGGGCGCGGTCAAATTGTACAATTGCGTGGTTCCATTGCCGAATATCAGAAACAGGCCCTGTTCAGTTTCACCGAACCCTATTTATTTGGTCGCGCATTGTCTGCAGGATTTGATGTTTCGTACACAATGTATAATTATTCATCCCTGGGTGGTTTTGGATATGACCGCGATTCTTTGACGGTTGCGGGGCGCATGGGGTGGCGCCTGACCGATCATTGGACGCAAAATGTACGCCTGTCTGCCGCATTCGACCAGAATTATGATCTCCAGGCTGACGATGGCTGGCAGGATGCGAATTTATATACCTTGGGTACTAATTTCAGATACCACAATCTGGACACAAACTTTGCCCAGAACACACATACGGGTGTGGTTGCAAATTTAGGTATTGCGTACACTGGCTTTGGTGGCACAGAAAGCTATATGCGATACAGCGCCGACATTATCGGCATGGTAAAATTCTGGGATGACCGGTGGCAGTTGCGTTCCTCGCTGGACTTTGGCTATTTACAGCCATTGGATGGCGATTACATATCGCGTGTTTATCGCTATTTCTTGGGCGGTGAAAGTTTGCGCGGTTTTGACGTGGCGGGTGTTGGATCGCGTTTGTGGTATAATTCGACATATGCGTTGGGGGGCTTGTGGAAATTAAACGGTTCGACCCAATTGAATTTCCCTGTGTTTATTCCAGACGAATATCAGATCAAGGGCTTTGTATTCTTTGATTATGGTGTTTTGGGAAAGCCACCAGAAAAAGAATATACCGACCCTGTATACAATATGCCAAATGACATCGATGATTCATGGCGCACATCTGTTGGTGTTGGTGTTTATTGGAATACGCCAATGGGGCCGATGAATTTCAGTTGGGGCTGGCCGTTAAAGATGAACAAATACGATCGCGAACAGCGATTCCTGTTGTCATTTGAAACACAGTTTTAGTCTTGACGTGGATTATAAAAATTGCGTATACTTTAAATATCAGGAAAGGGGGACATACACATGAAAAAAATATTTTTGGGCATTTTTGTTGCATTATGCCTTGCCGGCTGTGGCCAGGTTTATGACCGTGAACCGGTTGGCGTTGGCTATGATAATAATGAATTAAAGTTAAGTCCATGTGCCTGCATCATGGTATACCAGGCCTAGTATGCAATCTTGATTCTGGAACAGGGGGGACAGAATTTTGAGATATCCAGACGAATTTAACACATCTACATTTCCGGCGGGGCCGCGTATTGCGTCGACCCGCATGTTGTCTATTTTTATAATGGTTGTGTTTTTTTTGATAATATGTTCGTGTGGTTTATTGCTGTGGGTCCAGCGTTCGACCCAGGTTCATCCGTTTTTAGTATCCATTAACGGCATTACAGGCCAATGGGAAGTTGTCGGACACCAACATGGTAATGTACGTGAATTGTCTACGGATCAAACATTACAGGAATCGCTTGTCGGCAAATTTGTTCGCAATTGGTTCTGGATTGCCGAAAATCAGGATATTAATACGGCACGTTGGGACAAATGTGACCGTACGGCCGATTGTGCGCCTGAAAATAAAAGCGGTGTTGAAACCGGGGCGTGCGGAATCTATTGCCTGACGGGGGACGAAATGTTTTCGCATTTTCTGACTGATGTAAAGCCTGGGTATCAGTCGCGTGTACTTGACGGTGAAACATGGCGCGTGGACATGTCGTCAATTCAAATATTGCCAATTGGCGATGTTGCGCCTGCTGGTGGTACATGGCAAATCCGTGCAAAAATCATATCGAACAAGACCGCGCCAATTACGGTTTTGGCATATGCGACAATTGGGCGAGATATGGACGCATATCCACAAACATTGGGGTACTATGTGGCTGACTTTAACGCATATAAGATGAACTGATGAAAAAGTTGATAATGTTTTTTTCGGGTTTATTGTTATTGGCGCTGATGTTTGGTGCCCTGGTTGTTGCGGGTGTAATTTACGATACGGGCGCCAAGACGACAATCGATACATATTTTTTTCAGCCCGACGATAACGCAGGCCGTCGTCCTGGGGTTCCTGTGACTGATGTCGCGTTGGGGCCGAACAAGATGCGTGATTTGCTGATATCAAAATACATAACAGAATATTTTTATGTCATGCCCGATCTATCAGATGTACAGCGCCGTCGCGAAGGGCGCACGTCATTATCCTATATGTCTACGTCAAATGTTTTTTCCGCATGGCTAGAAAATGTTGCGCCGCAAATATCAGAACTGGCTGCGTCTGGTGCATTACGTACTGTATCTTTGGTATCTGTTACCCCGGACGCCAATAATAATTATTGGGCGGTTGAATATGAATTGCGAACATGGCGCGTTCCAAATAATTTTAATATCAAGCCCGAGATTACGCGTGGTACCATATACATGGCGATAATTTATGAACCTGACATGCGTAAAACTGTTCGGAACCGGCCGGTCGAAGACTTCCTGGAATCTGGTAACGATCCTGCGGCTGCGTTCAGGTTTGGTGTTATTGATGTTGCATCGCATGAGTAAAATGGGAATAATATAGTATATGAAACAAGTGCTGAAATTTTTAATGATTTTGTATATCGCATCTATTTCGCATGCGTATGCGGAAGCTGACGCATTTGATTTTAACAAAATCGCCATCATAGACAGTTCAGATCCCGACATTACAATGGATTCTGTGGAATTGAATTCCGGGGAGGATATTGCATCGGTTGGTGGATTTGATATTGCAGGGATTATGTTGGGCATGTCGTTCGATGATGTTTATACATTGTTCTTTCGTGAACATGGATTATACGCGCCACGCGAAAAAAACAGTATAATTTACACCATACATCCTGACTGGAAATACAATCTGGATTATGAATGTCGGTCCCAGGGAACGGTGGCACCGGCTGAGCTGGAAAAATGTATCAACAGTTTGGCGCGCAATCGTGGTCTGCTTTACGCGTCTGAATTACATCTGGAACGTCAAAATACCGGCGAAACAATTATTGTATATTTTACCAGCAATGCGACCGACAACCGCGTGTATCGTGTTGTGTATAACAACGACGTTAATGAAATAGAAGGGGCGGCCGAAAAATTCGCCAAACAGCGCGAGAATAAGATACTGGTATTCTGGCAAAACGTTCTGGACAAATATGGCAAGCCAAATTCCGGAACCGATCATTGGATATCCAGTACAAATTCATACGATCCGATGTTGATTGCATACTATGGTGCACTGGATTTGGTCGATAATGGTCGCAATGCGTCTGATTTGGTCAAGAATATTCAGTCTGCGCGCGAAAACTTTCGGGCGAAACCATATGCATTCTAAGACATCGTATTCCAAGGGTTTATTTGCTGAATTTATGGCGCGTAATTATTTACGCCTGCATGGGTTCAGGATCATTGCGTCGCGTTATATTACTGGGCGCAACACCCATCGCGCAGAAATTGATATAATTGCCCGTCGTGGAAAATTACTAGTTTTTATCGAGGTAAAGAATCGCCCCTGCATAACGTCGGCATGCGATGCCGTCACCGCGTCCCAGGCCATACGTCTGCGTCGCGCAGCGGAAACATACCTTGCCCGTACGTGGTGGTGTGGCGACGCACGCTTTGATATTATTGCCGTGTGCGGTCTGCGAATTCATTGGATGAAAAATGCCATATAATTATTGAAAATATGATTTAATTCATGTATAATCCAACTGTTCATTTTTAACACAAAAGGAGAACACATGAAAAAAGCATTATTGGCACTGTTTGCCGTTTTGACATTAAGCGCATGCATGGGACATTACAAATCAGGTAACTGTGAATATGAATTCCTGTTGCACAAAGATATTTCTGTTTCAAAAATCATTGGTAACGTAACTGGTGGTTGTTAATAAATACCCGCTTTTCAGCGGGTTTTTTATTTCAGAATATCACCGGATTTAATATATTCTGCATCGTCTTTGTCCAGATTTTTTTGCGCGCGCCTGGCATATGTTTTTGCCACATCTTTTTTGCCAATCATATTGTTGAACTCTGCCAATGCCCATGCGTTTCGTCCTGGGTCTGTATCGCCATATGCACGCGCCAAAACCCAGTACGCCAACGGCGCAGGTTCGGCCAGTGTCGCGCGTTTGCACAGTTCAATGGCACGCGTATTATCCCCGGTCTTTTTTCTTTCTGTCAGTACCAATGCCAGTGCCGTTTGAATCTGTGGTGCGTTTCCCGCCAATTCCAAAGATTTTTCATATGCGACAACACTGTCATCATAATGCCCAAATTGATATTCTATATCCCCCAACAATTCATAAAAGTAAGGGTTGTCTGGATTTCGTGATATCAGTGTCATTGTGCCGACCCGCGCCCCGTCCAGATTTCCCCCGCGCATATTTGCGATTGCGCGCGCATAAATTGCCGCGTCCGATTTATCACGGGCCGGGTATTTTTCGCGTACCTGTTTTGCTTCATCCAGATATCCAATTAACTTGGCCTGTACCAATTCATATTCATGATTATCCGTTTTATCCCAGTTTTTGTTTTCATTAATTTGTGCAATACGTTCCCGGACATTGTTCAGTCTTTCTGTGGTCAGTGGGTGATTTACCCGATTTGGATTAATGCGTGATTCCATTGCTCCCGTCAGTTCCCGCATTTGTTCAAAAACACTGATAAACCCATTTGGGTTTTGATTTGCGCGCACCATCAAATCCACACCCATGTTATCCGCGATGCGTTCTTCGTCACGCGTAAACGCCAGCATCGATTGTTGGGCTACACCAGATGACCCCGCCAACACCCCAGCCCCCAGTGATGGGTTCCCGCCTGCGACCATCAGTCCAATTCCCAACGCCTGAATCAGCATTGTGCGCTTCATTTCTGCAGCCATTCTGTCCGACATCTGCGCCATGTGTCCACCCAATGTATGCCCCAGTTCATGCGCCACCACCGCCTGCAATGCGTTTGGTGTTTTTATTTGTTTTAACAAACCTGTGTACACAAAGATGTCTTCGCCACCCATAACAAATGCATTAAAATCATCGTCGTCAACAATGTGTATTTTCATTCGGTCTTGTGGGATATTTGCTGCGCGCGCCAATGGTTCAACCAGCCGGCCAATTACACGTTCTGTTTCTGTGTCGTTAATCAGCGACGCTGCCACAGCCGGCGCAACAAAAAAAACAGATGTTAAAAATACAAGAATCTTATGCACCCAACACCACCCCGCGTTCAAAGAAAAACATTAAATCATGCACCCATGAATCGATATCATTATCACGTGCGGCGGTCGATGCCAATTTGAATAAATCCCTGTGTTCGCGATAATCTACAAAGTAATACCGCATCCATCCACTTTGTCGTGTCCCCAGTAATTCGCCAACCCCGCGCATCATCAGATCCTGTTCTGCAATAACAAATCCATCATCTGTTTCACACAGAACATCCAGACGCTTTAATCCATCTTCGGATACGTTTCGCCCAAACAACAGAATGCAATACGATTGTGTGTTGCCGCGTCCCACGCGTCCGCGTAATTGGTGTAATGCGGCCAATCCGAACCGTTCCGCGTTTTCAATCACTATAATAGACGCCTGGGGCACATCGATTCCAACCTCGATAACAGTTGTTGCAACCAGTATCGGCATATCAGAATCTGTTGCGGCAAAATCCGCCATAACTGCATCGCGTTCTTTTTTATCCATCTTGCCATGAACCAGTCCGGCATTTGGAAAATATTCAGCCAGCATTTTGTGTCTTTCTTCTGCGGCACCCATCGCATTATCGTTTTCTGATTCTTCGACCAATGGGCACACCCAGAACACCTTGGCGCCTGCATTTACCTGTATGTCAATACGTTCCAGCAAATCCATGATACGTCCCACGGCCAGCTTGCTTGTCTTAATAGGTTTGCGCCCCGCGGGTTTTTCGTTTATAATTGACACGTCCATATCGCCATAAATCGTCATAGACAGTGTGCGTGGAATCGGTGTCGCGGACAGTGCCAGCAAATCTGGATTTGTTCCCTTATTGCGCAGGGCTTCGCGTTGGGCGACACCAAAACGATGCTGTTCATCGATGATAACCAATCCTAAATCCTTGTATTCGACATCTGTCGAAAACAGTGCATGCGTTCCAACGACAACACGTGTCCGTCCCGATCGCAACGATATTAATTTTTCGCGTCGTGGCACCCCCTTGTCGCGACCGGTCAGAATATCGCATACAATCCCAATTTTGTCACACATGGGTTTCAGTTTTGCAAAATGTTGCTGGGCCAATGTGTCTGTTGGTGCCAAAATTGCGGTCTGTGCCCCCATTTCTGCCATTCGCACTGCGGCGGCCAGTGCCACGATTGTTTTGCCACTGCCTACATCCCCCTGAACCAGTCGCATCATCGGCACACTATTTTGCATGTCGGCAAAAATCTCGTCACAGGTGCGTTTTTGTGCGCCGGTCATCTCAAACGGCATGGTGTTCCAAAATTTTTCCATCAGGTCATATTTTTTTATTCGCACAGTGCGTCGGTTACGCACATCCATGCGATTCCGTCGGCTGATAACAATTGCCGCTTGGTGCGCCAACAATTCACAGTACGCCAACTTGGCCATATATGTGTTGTTTGGCGCCAGGTCGTCATCCGACTTTGGAAAGTGTACATGCGACAACGCGTCAAAGAATTCCAGCACGCGTTCATCGCTTTCCCCGCGCAATTTATCGGGCAGGGCGCTAAAAATCTGGTCACGAATATTTGCGAATACTTTTTGTGTTATTCCTTCGCCTGCGGGGTATATTGCCTGGGCAGATGGGATTTTTGTGGCATTTTGTAATTCTTCGATAAAGTCTGGATGATTAATTGTCGGCTTGGATGTTTTTTCCAGTTTCCCTGATATCATACGCCATGTGCCCACCGGCATTTTATTCAGCCAATAATCCAGATACTTTGCATTAAAGAATTGAATGACGATTGTATTTCCCATTTTGTCATTGCAAATAATCTGGGTTGGGCTGCGTCGACCGCGAAATACACGTCCTGCGCGATGTGATTTTATCATCACAGGAATTGTAATTGTATCACCTGGGGTTGCGTCAATCACATTATCGGTAATTCCGCGTGCCCGCACATATGACGGCCTGTGCCGCAGGAAATCCATCACGCGTCGTCCCCCCAGAACTTCTTCCAGTCGCGCGGCCAATGCCGGTCCGACCCCGCGAATAAACTGCAGGTCAGTTGTTAAAAAATCGATAATCTCGCGTTTCATTACATATAAATTTAGTGAAAAATGCGCAAATATTCAATATGTTTTATTGTTTTCGCTGAATTGGCTTATGGCGGTCACTTTATAATTGAACAGATATAAAAGCCCCACCATTTTTTATTGAAAAACCGCAAAAAACTGATAAGATATTCGATTGTCAGATGTTCTGGACATGGCCGTCCAGCAATGGGCGGCTATAATTTCAGCAGCAGTTTGTCCTGTAACAGCATAAAGCAATTTATTTTGTGTCTCAGCAAAAAACATCTGTGTCGCTTTATCAGTACT
>JAFNYG010000100.1 GCA_017383325.1 Alphaproteobacteria bacterium
AATGGAGCATCTTAATAAGTTGTTTCCACAATATTGTCAGGATTTTATTATGAACTATCATTCGGCATTGAATATTTTAAAGACGGATGCAGCGCGTAATTTGGTACTGGCACCACAATATAATTTGAAGAGTACAGATGTGCAGACTGCGCTGGGGGTGGTGCGGACACCGCGTTTTGATTCTGCGCTTAAACATTACTTTACAATCGATGGTGTTGATGTGTGGAAAAAGTTATATAAATCTGCGCGGAACACTGCCAATGATATGGGCAGGTATTTTGCAGAATATATGTTTGTTCAAGCACAAAAGTGTATTGAAGAATTACGCGCCAGATGATTCAAGGGCAGCGGTAATTTCAGTGAAATTATCGGACGCGGCGCCTGCTGCGTTGATTTCGGAAAAATTAATTCCGGGTGCGGTGCGCAACCATTTAACAGCGGGCAGGGTGATTTGTCGGAAGTTTTCAAGACGATGCTTGATAATTTCAATTGTTGCGTCGTCGGCACGTTTGGTGCCTTCGCGGACGCGTTTTTGAATTCGTGATACAAGTGTTTGTTCATCTGTTGCCAGATATAAAACGTGAATGTTATATTTGCTTGCATAGTTTTGAACCAGCCATTTTGCCTGGCCCAGTGTGCGTGGAAAGCCGTCCAA
Source organism: Alphaproteobacteria bacterium (assembly GCA_017383325.1). The sequence goes on from JAFNYG010000100.1 coordinate 656, forward strand.
AATAATATCGTTTTTACACGTCAATAGTGGCACCATTAAATCACAGACCAGTTTGTCGGGGACCAGGTTGCCCACCGATATTAATTTGCCGATTTCGGAATCTGCCGGTTCTGCGCGCAGGATTGCGCCGGCCTCGATATGTTCATAGGGATGTGTATCCATCAACATATGTGAAAAGGTGCCCTTGCCAACGCCGGGGCCGCCCATCATTACAATCATTTGTTTTTTGTTATTCATAGTTTGATTTTATCATAAAAAACACGGTCGGGCAAGATTGCACGACCGTGAAACAATTCATAAATTTACAAATTATTTTTTGCTGTTTTCGATAGCAGCGCCCAAAATATCGCCAAGGACGGAACCGGAATCGGCTTCGTTTGCGAATTCTTTGACTGCCTGCTTTTCCAATGTCACCTGCAGAGCGCGGATAGACAATTTAACATTGTTGTCTTCAACGGAAACAACAGATGCTTCTACGCTGTCGCCAACATTGTATTTTGATGTGTCCTGTTCTGATTTTTCACGTGACAGGTCTGTGCGACGGATAACACCGCGTACATCGCCCGCCAATGTCAAAACCAATTCATCAGGTGTGATTTCGGAAACTGTGCCACATACAACAGCGCCTTTTTTGATTGCCGCTGCGTTGTTTTCAGCACTTTCTGTCAACTGTTTGATGCCCAGTGTAACGCGTTCTTTTTCTGGATTGATGTCCAAAATTTTCGCGGTTACTTCCTGGCCACGAACGAATTTTTTCAATTCTTCTTCGTCCAGTTTGTTCCATGACAGGTCAGAAATGTGAACCATACCGTCCAATTCTGGGGTCAGGGCAACAAACAGACCAAATTCAGTTGTGTTTTTGATTGGGCCTGTGATTACATCGCCAACATTGTGAGTTTCTGCGAACTGTTTCCATGGATTTGGTTGCAGTTGTTTATAACCCAATGAAATACGACGTTTATCCTGGTCAATGCCCAAGACAACAACATTTACATCTGCACCGTTCTGCAAAACTTTGCTGGGGTGGATGTTTTTGTTTGTCCAGGACAGTTCAGACATGTGAACCAGACCTTCGATATTATTGCCCAGGTCAATGAATGCACCGTAATCTGTCAGGGATGATACCTTGCCCGATACTGTGTCGCCAACATTGAATGCACGGGACGCTGTTTCCCATGGGTCATCTTCCAGTTGTTTCATGCCCAACGAGATGCGATGTGATTCTGGGTCGAATTGGATAACCTTGACTGTGATTTTTTCACCAACGTGAACCAATTCGCGTGGGTGATTTACACGTTTCCAAGACAAATCTGTGACGTGCAACAGACCATCAATACCGCCTAAATCAACGAATACACCGTAATCTGTGATGTTTTTAACTGTACCTTCCAGTACTGCGCCCAGAGAGATGTTTTTCATTGCTTCGCGTTGTGCGGCTGCGATTGTATCAGACTGAATCGCGCGACGTGATACAATTGCGTTTGTGCGCAATGCATCCATTTTCAATACGCGGAATTTGTCTTTCAGACCAATCAAAGATTTTGCATCGCGGATTGGTTTGTGGTCAACCTGGGATGATGGCATAAATGCAAACACGCCATTGATGTCGACTGTGAAACCGCCACGGACAACGTCGATAATTGTACCTTCTGGATCAATGCCTTCGGCAACAGTCTTTTCCAAGTCTTTCCATGCCTTTTCAGCACGTGCCTTGGTATAAGACAAGATTGCGGTACCTTCGCGGGATTCATAGCGTTCAACAAAAACGTCGATGATGTCGCCAACAGATGGTACAGATGCACCGAATTCTTTTAATGGAACGCGCCCTTCGGATTTCAGGCCAACATCAACCATTGCAAAATCACCACGGATATCTTTTACTGTACCCTTGGTTGCATAGCCCTGTAATGTTTCCTGGGAACCATAGTTTGCGTCAAACATCTGGACAAAATCTTCGCCAGATAATGGATTAAATAAATCTTTGGATAAATCTTTCATAAGAAAATATTCATCAAAG
>JAFNYG010000101.1 GCA_017383325.1 Alphaproteobacteria bacterium
ATAATCATACAGTTCATTACAACGAATTTTTTCGCGCAACCTTCTGCATGGTATAAAACCGGCCAAGAAATCACAAATCTCAAAATACAAACGCCACATATTTATCTGTACCTCCATGAAATTTATGCCACAAATGGTATTGAAAAAAAAGAAAAAAACAAGTATTTTATATGTATGTTTAAATCTGGCACAGTTGTTAAAATCTTGATATCAAACATTCCAAACGCTGGTTATGATTATCGTCTGACCGCGCCGGCAGATATTGGGACATTCGTGTCTGTTCGTGTTATGAACCGTTTGTGCATTGGCGTTGTCTGGGGGTTGGGGGACAGTAATTTACCCGCTGAAAAAATTCGTGATGTATCGATTGTCCATGATGCGCGGCTGCCCATTACAGACCTGCAATGGATAAAGCGTATGTCTGATTGGACATTGATTCCGCTTGGGATGGTCCTGCGTTTGATTATTAATATTCCTGATGCATTTTCGCCACCACGCATGGAACCGCTGTTTTCGTTTGATTTTGCAAATGATGCCCGCATGACGCAAAACCGTATGTCGGTAATGGACGCATTTTCATCGAACGATAACGAACCTATGACCGTATCTGATATCCAGAACATTTCACGTGTTTCATCTGCGGTTATTCGAACAATGATAAAGCAGGGCCTGTTATTTCCCGCGGGTGAACAGCAAAAAATGCGGCAATTTGAACCGTTGTTGTATCGTGATTCTGGGCATGTTGTACTGAATTCGGAACAACAGACCGCCGCGGATAAAATTGGTGCGGCCATTAATAACGGCGGCTTTTCGGTTTATTTACTAGACGGCATAACCGGCAGTGGCAAAACCCAGGTATATTTTGATTCTGCCTGGCGTGCATATCAGAATGGAAAATCTGTATTATTAATGATGCCTGAAATTGCCTTGACAGCCCAGTTTATGTCACGTTTTGAATCCAGATTTGGCGCCCCCCCCACCATATGGCACAGTAATTTAACCGCTGCGCGTCGTCGTGAAATCTGGCGGGGCGTTTTAACACAAAAGATAAAAATAGTCGTCGGCACACGCAGTGCATTATTCCTGCCATGGCAAGATTTGGGTTTAATCGTTATTGACGAAGAACATGACACGTCATACAAACAGGAAGATATGGGAAATTATCATGCGCGCGACATGGCGATATTGCGCGCTAAAATCGCGGGTATCCCTGTTGTATTGGCTAGTGCGACACCCGCCGCAGAAACAATTGAAAATGTAAACCTGGGTAAATATACGCGTTTGCGTTTGTCGTCGCGATTTGGGGGGGCACAATTGCCAGATGTCAAGACAATTGATTTACGCGAAAATCGTCCAACGACATATAAAATTAACGATGCTGAACAGACTGGATTTTTATCTGTCCCATTGTGTGATGCGATATCAGAAACACTTGCCGCGGGACATCAGGCAATGTTGTTTATAAATCGTCGCGGATTTGCCCCAATTGTCCAATGTAAAAAATGTGGTTGGACGGCGACCTGTTCTGAATGCAGTGTTGGCATGACATATCATAAACGTATTGGCAAATTGTTGTGTCATATGTGTGGTCGAACGGCACCACTGACCCAGGTTTGTCCTGATTGTGGTTCTGATGTATCTATGCGTGGCGTCGGGCTTGAAAAAATTCAAGAAGAAGTGGCCGCGCGTTTCCCCAGTGCACGTACAGCCCTGGTGTCCAGTGACATTATAACATCGCGCCAGGCATTAGAACGTTTGGTTCACAAAATGGAAACCGGGGAAATTGATATCGTTATTGGTACACAAATATTGGCCAAGGGCCATCATTTTCCAAACCTGACATTGGTTGGTGTTGTTGATGCCGACATGGGACTGTTTGGGACAGATTTCAGGGCGGCGGAACATACATTTCAACAACTGTTCCAGGTCGCTGGCCGTGCCGGTCGTGGTTCTGCACCTGGACATGTTTTATTACAGACGTACCAGCCAGAACATCCTGTTATATCGGCAATATGTGCCGGGAATCGTGATGATTTCATGGCGTCTGACATGGCTGGACGTCGTGCCGCGCACATGCCCCCATATGGCCAATTAATCGCCGTTATTGTCGAAGGTGAACGCGAATCCACCCTTCAAAAATATTGTTCTGATTTGTCGGCGGCTGCCCCTGCATTAACTGGTGCCAAAATAATGGGGCCGATTGCTGCGCAAATATACCAGATTCGCAATTGGTACCGCATGCGTTTTTTGATTGCCGGTCCCCAGAATGCCGCATTACAGCCTGTTGTGTCGCGTTGGTTGGGCAAAGTGAAACAGCCTGCTAACATTCGTGTTAAAATTGATGTAAATCCAATGAACTTTATGTAAAAAATCCCGCGTGCGCGGGATTTTTTTAGCTGACCAACTTTTGCCAGAATGTTTTTTTCTTTTGCGCTTTCTTGCGCTTGCGCCGTTGTGCATTCACCGTCGTCTTTTTTGCGTCAACATGTTGTGCGTTTTTACGCTTTACATCTGTTGATGGTGCATACGCGTTCAACAAATCTTCTGTTTTATTTTGTTCGGGCGCAACACGTTGAATAGAATACTGATCTATATTCATCAAACTGTCATCGCCAACGATAACAATTTCTGTTTCGAACTTTGATTCCATTTCGGCCAATTCTGCACGTTTATGATTCAGCAGATAGACCGCAACATCCGTTGGTACGGTCATGATGATTTTCTGTGCGGCCTTTGCCAACAATTTTTCTTGCAAATGCCGGAACAGAATAACCGCAGCGGTCTGTATTGATGGCACAACACCTGCGCCCATACAGTGCGGACATGGGACATACGAAGATTCCATAAAGCTGCTGCGTAAACGTTGGCGCGATAACATCAGTACACCAAAATTATTAATCTTGGCAACCTGTGTGCGTGCGCGATCACGTTTCATAACCTCGCGCATTTTCAGTTCCAGTTTGCGATTGTTTTTTTCTTCTTCCATATCGATAAAGTCAACTGCGACAATCCCCGCCAAATCACGCAGGCGCAATTGCAATGCGATTTCTTCGGCCGCTTCCAAATTCGTGTTCAGCGCTGTTTGTTCGATATCTTTTTCTTTAATCGCCCTGGACGAGTTTACATCAATCGTCACCATTGCTTCTGTCTGATTGATAACCAGCGAACCGCCCGATGGCAACGAAACGTATGGCCCGTGCAGCCCTTCCAGTTGTTTTTCAACCCCGGCTTTGACCATTAATGGCACGCCCGCATCCTTGTAATGGACCAGCTGTTTGCGTGGTGCCTTGCCATACATTTGCACAAAATATTGTTTTGCTGCATCGTATGCTTCTTCGCCCTGGATAATCAGAACATCGTCTTTATCGCTCAAGAAATCCCGAACAACACGGCGCAGCAAAGAATCTTCTGTGTGAATGGTGACTGGTGCAACAGACGCCAAAGTATTTTTTCTGATTTCATTCCATAAATTCACCAGGTAATCATAGTCCGCTGCAATATCCGCCGGTGTGGCCCCCATTGCTGCTGTGCGCAAAACGACGGTCATACCCTTTGGGATTTTTAGGCCATGCAAAACCTCGCGCAGACGTGCGCGTTCCGCCTTGTCAGAAATTTTCTTGGAAATACCATAGCTGTTTCTTTTGCGTGAATTTGGCATCAAAACCGCAAAACGTCCCGCCAACGACAGGTACGTCGTCATTGATGCGCCCTTTTGTCCGCGTTCTTCTTTTACACCCTGGACCAATAAAATCTGTTTTGGTTTGATAACGTCTTGAATCTTGAATTCACGTGCACGTTTTGCAAATTCTTTATTATCTTCGCCGGCGCTGTGATCGTCGTATTCTGCGACTTCGTCTTCTTCGTCATTTGGATCATCGTCATCATCAACAATATTTGCATGCGCCAATTCCAACAGTTTCTTTTTCTGTTCTGGCGTCACCTGATAGTAATCCGGATGAATTTCAGAAAACGGCAAAAATCCATTTTTACCTGTTCCATAATCTACGAACGCAGCCTGTAACGATGGTTCAACCCGAATAACCTTTGCCAGGTATATATTACCCTTTATCTGTGGTTTAGTTGTTGTTTCAACGTCAAAGTCTGACACGCGATTTGTTGCTGGATCAACAACAACAACACGCGTTTCCTCCGGGTGGACTGCATCCACATATATTTTTTTTGACATTTTGTAATCCTTTTGTTTTGGCGTTGTATGCAATGGCGACAACCCGTCCCCGTGGGGCGTCCCAGCCCATGCCAAGGGATTGCGCCACGATAACCATCAGCGCCATTCGAATTGTTGAAAACAGTGACAATACAAACACTTATTATATTCCCATGTCATACACTTGGCATATTCTAACACGGCAATATATAACTTGGCAAGGTATTTATTTTCTAATTTTTATTTCTGATTTTATGCATTTGATTTTTGCAGGGATTTTTTCTTTTGCTTCATTTATCCATCTTTTCATGCGCGACCGCAGCCATCTTTCGTAAATAAAGAACAAACTGCCCATACCAATTAATGGCAAAACGTAATAGATTATACGATACGCCATTAATGCCCCGAAAATGCTGGCCTTGTCCACCGTGTCGGGCAGGGCGACCAAGAACACAGTCTCAAAAACACCGATTCCGCCCGGCACTTGGCTGAAAACACCCGTTGATTGTGCGATTGCGAACAGTCCGATAAATACAATGAATGGTATATCTACAAATGGTATCAGACAACAATACAGCACCAGACCAGCCAAAACACTGTCAGTTATCCCCAATATTGTCTGTGTAAATGCCATTTTTAATGACGGTATTTGGAATTTGATTTGTCCAATTTTTATGCTTTTTTTATGAAAAAACATAGCGGTTGCAAAATACACCAACATCGTCACCAGGCAAAATATAAACAGCATATTTATCCCGACATTTGCACCAATAGAATCACTGAACAATTCATGTGGTACCAAGAAATAGCTAATGATCACAATTGCCGCGGCGCCTAAAAAGTATGTAAACCCTGATATGGTCAGCATTTTTAAAATATCGCCCCCCCGGATACGCCATCTGGTATACAGTCTGTACCGAATTGCGCCACCGCTGACAACGGCGTGTCCTGCGTTATTGCTGATTGCAAACCCCAGCATCCCCGCCAGCATCCATTTCCACCATGAAACCTTGCCACCGACATAGTTCAATGCCAAAAAGTCGTATAAAGATAGTGCCAGATACCCCAGCATGCATGCAACACATGCCGCCACCAGATTGACAAACGGTATGTCTAATAACGCATGTGCGATATCCCCCAGACTATAATTACGCAACTGCCACCACAGCATCCCCGCGGCTAATACAAAAAAGAAAATACCTGAATAACTAATAATTTTTTTTATCAGGCGTTTTGCCTTAACTGACATAAAAATCCTTTTTCACAATCACCAGGATAACAATATTACAGAAAAAAGCAACCATCAAAAGATAAAAGTCTTATAATTGCACTTAAAAAACCCGCCAATCGGCGGGGTGTCTATTCGTCTGTTGTTAACGGCAGATTTGGGAACTCGCCTTCTATTATTATATCATCATTGTAACACGTCGGCGCGACATTGCACTTTGTCGTGGCGTTTACTCGTGTTACAACTTTGCCCAACGTTGTATTCATACTTTTAACATCTGACTCTGCTGAATTAATCCTGCCTTCATGAGCTCCAATCAGGGTCGCGTTCGCAGATATGTTGTTCGTATTCAAGGTTATATTATTGGTATTACTTGTCACCTTGGCTGAAAGCGTCGTAAAGTTTGGATCAGATGCTAACTTTGTTTTCAGCACACTTCCAAACATGTCCGGTGTTACAATCGCGCCATTAAATCGGGCTGCAATATCCGTCGAACTGTTTTCCACAAATGTCATAAAGTTATTCGCAAAGCTGGACGTTTTCATATATTGGTCCAATACTGCCGGCTTCACAAATACGCTATCCAATGCACTAACAGCATCCTCGCGTGCAGCTGTTTCCGCATCGATCAGTTCTTGTACTGATGCATTCGTCGCCAAGTTTGCCAAAGCACCTGGTCTTACGAACTTATCTTGTATCAAGCCTTCGATATGATCTGCGCTGTTGATAGATGTGGTCAGCTGCAAGATCTGTTCAGAATTACTTAACATATTGCCGAACCAGTTTCTATCCAGCGAACCCGCAGTTACATATTCCGCATCTTCAATATTGTCCAGTCTGCCACTTAGACCTGTAATAACAGTGTTGGTTGCCAGTTCAGTTGTTTTAACATAATCGCCCAAAGCACCTGGTCTTACGAACTTATCCTGTATCAAGCCTTCGATATGATCTGCGCTGTTGATAGATGTGGTCAGCTGCAAGATCTGTTCAGAATTACTTAACATATTGCCGAACCAGTTTCTATCCAAAGAACCTGCAGTTA
>JAFNYG010000014.1 GCA_017383325.1 Alphaproteobacteria bacterium
GAACGTTCTGCGGTCTTGATTTCTTTTTTCAAATCATCGGTTGAAACTTCGTCATTACCTTCGACCGTGACCATGTTGATAATAGGTGATTCCGTGACATCTATTTTTAAAACATTGCCCGACATACGAACATTGATTTTGGAAAAATATCCACTTTCTTGCAATTTTTTCGCAATTGCATTTGTGCGGGATTCACCAACGTTATCGCCGGCTTTTACATCAGATAAAATCCGAATGGATTCGGCATCCATACGCTGATTTCCCGACACATCAATACGCGAGACAGTTGCGCCAAGTGAATTTGACGCAACAAATAAAGATAATAATGCAATATATGATACTTTCTTCATCTTTCTATAACCCAAATACACGTGCAATATCATTCCACATTGTTAATATAAACAATCCAAGAATCAATACCCATCCACACATAATTGCGATTTCCATGCCACGGCCCTGTAATTTGCGGCGGGTGATAGCCTCTATAATCAATATCAACAAATATCCACCGTCCAAAACCGGCAGGGGTAACAAATTCAAAACCCCCAAATTCACCGATAACAATGCAATCAAGGATAACAGACTGAAGAATCCAGCCGCCAATGCCAGACCAGAATATTCCGCAATCGTGATAAATGATCCCAACTGTTTTGAAGAACGTTCGCCGGTGATAATCTGCTTTAACACGACCAACAGGGTCTTGGATTCATAATATGTTTTACGTGCGCCAGAATACATTGCACGGAACAGCCCCTGGGGCTGGGGATCGGCACGACGCGCCCCATCTGCGACCATACCCCAACGTTCGGCCGGTGATAATTTTACATTCACCAGTTCATCGCCACGGACAATTAAAACATCGGCATCGCGGTTTGACGCCAATTCTTTGGCCAATATAACCTCGCCCCAGTTGGTGATTTTTTCATCATCAATACGAACAATTGTGTCACCGGGCTTTATGCCCGCGTTAAACGCCACAGATTCCTGAATAACCTGGCCGATAACAGGCAACTGAGAGTTTCCAACCAAGCGCGGTTGAAACATAAACAGTGATGTATAAATCGCCCACGCCAAAATAAAATTCATAAATACGCCAGCGCCAATAATTATAAACTGTTTCCAGGCAGGTGCCGACAAATAGTGCCCCACCTTTTTATCCGCAGGTAAATCGGCATACTTTTTGCGGTTAAACATGTCTTCTTGGCCATAGATGGACACATAACCACCCAGTGGCAGACAGGCAATCTTCCACAATGTGCCACGTTTATCGTGCCACTTGATAATCGCAGGCCCAAAACCAATGGAAAACGTATCAACACGCACCCCAGCCCAACGAGCCGCCAAAAAGTGCCCAAATTCGTGCACAAATACAACAACACCTAAAACAATCAACAGCGCAACAATCGTTAACAGTACCTGCATGTTTTTACCCTTCCTTTACAAAAACATTTATAACATTATCAACCACACCAATGGCAGCGCATAAATCCAACCATCAAATCGGTCCAAAATACCACCGTGCCCCGGTAAAATCGTGCCAAAATCTTTGATGCCCAATTTGCGTTTTATCCAGCTGGCCGTCAAATCACCGTATTGGGATAACAATGATACGCTGATACCAATCCACAGCAACTGGGGCATAAATGTGTCCGCCCCCAACAGGCCATACATTACCCCGGCAAATGTACCGCAAACAATCCCCGCAATCTGTCCAGACCAGGTCTTGCCCGCGGACAGCCGTTCCCACATTTTGTCGCCACCAATTAAACGGCCAAACAACCATGCACCGATGTCCGCACAACAGATTATCATCAACAGCAATAACACAATCCATGGACGCGCACCGATGACGTTAATTGCCACCAACATAACAATCAGCCACGCAAAAAATGCACCGAACGTCAGCCAGTTCGCACGCAAAACATCGCCACCGGCGCGACGCAGACATAAAATATATTCCACAATCATCGCCGCAACGACCACAATTCCCAAAATACGTACCGTTGGCCAACCAATGTATTCGCCCGCCGCCGCCAGCGCGGCCACCAATGCCATAATCGCACCAACAATGATTCTTTGCTTTGTATTTGACATATTTTATCCTTGTTTCTTTTTCCCCAGATAATCGGTCTTTTTCCCACCACCAAAGCGACGATTGCGTTTTGCAAATTCGTCCAAAACATTTTGCCAGCCGCGCTCATTACGGACCAAGTCAGGCCAATGTTCCGGTACAAACAACAATTCTGCGTACGCCAATTTCCATAATAAAAAGTTGGAAATACGGTTTTCATTACTGGTGCGAACCATTAAATCAATTGGCAACAAATCGCCTGTATCTAAATACGTTTCAAATGTTTCCAATGTGACAGGTTCACCATTTGCAATTGCCGCGTTCACAGCATCAATAATTTCCTGTTGCCCGCCATAATTCACAGCAAACGCAACTGTGCCACCGGTGTTTTCTGCGGTCTTTTCTTCTAATTCATCGCACAGCGCAGCCAATTTTTCGGGCAATCTGTCACGAGAACCGATTACGCGGCAACGAATATTTTTTTCCAGTGCGTGTTCCATATTCTTGGTCAGTTCTGTATAGAACAAGTCCATTAGAAAGTTAACCTCGTCCTGGGATCGATTCCAGTTTTCCGTCGAAAAACAAAAGAACGTTATCGTCGATACGCCACGCGCAAAGAACCAATCAACCAGATTTTCAAAATTTGAAATGCCCGCTTGGTGCCCCATCAATGGTGGCAGGCCGCGCATTTCAGCCCAGCGACGATTACCATCACATATAAATGCGATATGCTGTGGCACCTTGTCCGATA
>JAFNYG010000015.1 GCA_017383325.1 Alphaproteobacteria bacterium
AAAGGCAAATAAAAAACGCCAAAATCGGCGTTTTTTATATTCCCAATCTGTGTGACAATTTCAACATAAAGATAGATTCGTTTCCAAAATCATCTGTATGATTTGGATTTATTCGGTATATAAAGCCCAATGCACCATCTGTAAATTCACCAAACCGATGACGATATGCCCCCATTAAGCGCAATTCACGTTTTTCTGATTCCAGACTTAAATTTTCTATATGTGTATCAACAACATTCAAATCATATTTATTATCAGCCGATTTCACAACATCGTATTCTGCATACGCATATTGCAAGTCCCCATCTGTTATCGCCAATGGCTGGGACACACTGAATTCAAAGTTTCCAACATTCGCACCAAACGCGAACGCATTTGAATCGATTCCACTTATCCCCATAACAAATTCACCATTTGCGCATGATGTTGTATGTGCAAACGTTGCACGCGCGGTCAAATCAATACGATCCGAGACCTTATACTGTACAGTTGTATCAACAAAAACAGTATCCCCGCCCCCCAGTTCCAGCAATCCGCCCGTCTGTGCACCTAAAATAGTATTTGTTTCATGTGCATTACCAATACTTGCACCAACGCTCAATCCATCGCCGGTCCAACCAACATACGTTGCCCCCCCTTGCACCAGGCCCAATTTTGCCGGCATATATTGTGATGAAATCGTTGGGTCGTGTTCCAACAAGCCTTCGTCTGTAATTGCACCTGAAAACGCACGTGCCCCAAATGCCCACTTACCTGCATTGTATTTAACATCCGAAACCAATGCATTTGACGCCAACCCCATCACAGGATTCGACATTCCTGAAAAACGCGACACACCATCGGTCAAATAATGTTGATATGACGCCCCCAGTTTCCAGTTACCCATCGCATAATCCAACGACAAATTATCCAACCCATTTAAATTGTCATCATACGCACGTTCAGAAAACGCCATTGTCACCCCCAGCGCCCCAACCTGGCTGCGCTGTACCGCATCACGACGCGTTTTAAAATCCCCCAGCACATCGCCCATATACAAACCGCGTTCATTATTTGTCCCCAGCGCAAACTCATTTTCCCAGATGCGCGGCATACTCATACCGCCATCAACACTTTCCAGCACATCAAAGAACGGTGCACGAATTTTTTTTCCATGCAAATTCAAAACTGCGGATGCCCGAAACTGTGTATTTGTCGCGGCCCGCACAATATCGGACGAAACAATCTGATCTGCTGCGCCATCGTAATAATATATTGCCATACCAGGTCTGGTTGCACGATCTAAATTAATTAATCCGTATCCAAAAACCTCTGCAAAGACACTCAGATAATCTGCCCCACCTGAAACCGCCGCATTTTTTTCTTTTGGCAGAATATACATATTTTGCAAATAAGTCGTCAGTGTTTCTTTTGTAAAAACTTCGCCATTGTCATTTCTGCCTAAAAATGGTCCATCCGCGGTCAACGCCATCAACGCAAAAATTTCATCATTGTCTAAATCTGGGAATGCCGCCATCAGTGCACCTGCCGCACCTGCCGCGGATGCAACGGCCTGTTCATCCGTAACCCCAGCCGACGCAAAGCACCACGGATCAACATCCCCCATACCGGTCCCTGCGACACCACACATACGCGCCTTGTAATAGTTACCCGAATCCTGCCATTGTGTCAATGCAATCTTATTCGGCGCATACCCCGATACACTTGTCGTGCCATTTGTGCCATTTGCGACCCCAACCCCAACAACAGACATAAAATAGTGTTCCGAATTTTCAAACACCAATGGCACAACATTTTCAAATGTCGCGGTCAATGTTTCACCAGAATATTCGCTGTCTGTCTGAAATGCCCCCGTTGAAAACACCGTCAATGGCGTATAACGTGTCCCCAAACCATTAAAGAAACCAATCGCATCATTGGACGGCGTATAAGAATCCGATGTATTAACATTATAGTACAAATCAACATACTCGGCCAATTCTGTTGCCCAATTATCCACGGCCAATACATCGCCTATCTTTTTTGCATTATACGCACGCAGCGGTTCGATAACATCCGCATTGGCCAAGACTTCTGGTCTGGAACGTCCGATTTTTAAATTTCCCGCACGCCACAAATTCGCCCCACCAACCAGTGCTTTATAATTATAATAATCTGCATTCTGTGCCTGTTTAACCAATATCAAATTGCCGCCGTCCATCGCATAGGCCTGATTAATGACACCGTCTGCATTACTGTCAATATACAAATTTCCATCTGTACCGATATATCCTGTATATGTTGTTGTAACATCCGTCGACGCACCATCTTCGCCTGTCACTGTTTCGGTATAAGACGCCGTAATCACCCCATTATTTATGACCACAGACATTGTTTTCCCAAACAAATCCAATTGCGACAGCACACCATCATTTTCCACATACGCACCTGTTGATTCTTGGTCGGCCACCGTCGCCATTTCTGTTCCACCGCCCGTACGAAAGATTGTCATCTGACCATTTGGCATGAAACCGATATAATCTGAACTGACTTCACTGCTGGTATACCCCCCCACAATTTTAGCCAATAAATTATCATTACTATTCGCACTGATATTGGCAATAGCCGTTCCATAGCCGGCCAAATCAAAGTTGCCCCCTGCAACAGCCGCCTCTTCTTTTACGGTAAAATCCGACCATGAATTTTGCGAACCAGTCAACGTCAAAGAATTATTGTAGTACTTGCTGGACACAGTATCTTTACTGGCCCCTGTAACAGTTGTCCCATTTGTATTCAGTTCCGTCCACGGATACAAGACATTTGCCAAGGAACTGTTAGCAGTTGCGTTAATACCGTTTGCCGTCACCATCACCACATTAACAGGTCGCCCCCCCATAACAGGTTCGCCCCACAAACTGTTTCCACTTAAATCCAGTGGCGCATTCGACGCACTGCTGCGCAGGGTTTCCATCCCAAAATATCCACGTGCCAACGGCGCATACCCATGCATTATCAGCAAATAATTCTGTGCCACCTGATTTGCTACATCGCCATCTGTCATCAATTTAAAGCTGGGCGTATACAGTGCTTCATTACTGTACACATCCAAGCGTTCTTGATAATTAGCCAATGTTTCATCTGCCGCGGTTGGCATTGCCGGCCCATATGGCAGAACAAATTTTGGGGTCGTATCCGCACCATCATCGGAATCGCCACCTGGGTTATTATTTGGCCGATCATTTCCACCTGCAGACGAATCGTTATCATTTCCCGGATCGAACACATCTGTCAGCAAGAACAACCCACCTACAACAACGGCGGCCCCCGCCGCCGCTAAACCAATGCCCTGGGCAGACGACAGTCCGCTGAACAATCCCCCGCCCCCCTTCGGCTTGTTTTTACTGTTATATTTCTTGATTTGGCGGTCACAGTTCGACGCATCCGCCCCATACATCTGCAAGATTTGCGCCGCCCGCACATCATTATTCATCAGTGCCGTACACACAATCGACAGTCCTGTTGAATCCACAAAATTCACATCTGCGCCATTATTTACCAACACCTGCACCTGTTGAATATCCGCAGACTTTGCCGCCGCCAACAGCTGGGCAGCCATCATAAAATCACCAGACGCGCCAAGAACAGCCCCCGGCACCCAGAACAACGAAAACACTAAAATTCTGATAAATTTCATTTATATTCTCTCTTATAAAGAAAATCTTATCACATCATCGTTTTATCTGTCCAGCCAAAAAAGCATAAAAAATCGGTCCGCGCCTGCGAACCGATAAACAAGAAACAAAAACGAATTAATATGTTCTCTGAACTTGACAGTTAACAATAATACGACGTGTTCTTGTAACGCGACGCATTGTATCAACCGCGGCAGCTGTCGCCCCAGAATTAACAACGACATTATTGCCATTTCCAACAACAATTGCGCCATTATTTTGATTTGCGTTCACATTTGCGTTTACTGCCGCCCCTGCAGCTGGTGTTGTCTGTTGGGCAACGACCACTGCATTTGATGTGCCCTGACGACGGTTCCCAGACTGTCTGACGGCCGGCTTTGTCTGTCTTGGGCATCTTGTTTTTGTTGGACGTGGCTTTGAATTACGACAATCCGCCAATTGTGCATTAACATTTGTCAAAGAATCATTCAGCACAACAATTGAATCATTCAACACAACAATTGAATCATTCTGCATAGCAATTGAATCATTTTGTGAACTGATGATACGCGTTTGGCTGTCTACTTCCCGTTGCAATCCTTTAATTGTTTTGGCTGCATCACCAATCACATTGACGCAACTATCCAAGCGGCATACCGCACGTGCCAGTTCAGTTTTTGCCAACTCCTTTTCATCACGTTCTGCATCTTTGTCGCTGCACTGTTTCATTCCAAACACCACCAGTGCCATCGCTGCAACACCTGCTGCGGCATGAATAAGCCACCATTTTTTTGTTTTACCTGTTCCCGTTGCCATTTTTTATCCTTTTTGTTATATCACACCAACAATATAGACAAACAAATACAATTTGTCAATATCTAAATAAAAATTCTTTTTCCCTTTGCGCCCCCCCTCATTTTTTGATATAATCCAGAACAATAGAGAGAATATGAAACCACACAACACACATTTTAATTACAAGGTCGCATTTTGCACTTTGCTGTTTACCGTTTTCTGTGGCACGGTGTCTGCCGCCACGACATGTTCACGCGCCAATTTGACACGCTGTCTGGATTCTGCGTGTGCGATTGGTCTGTCGTCGAATCCGTCTGCCCGGTGCCAGTATTGTGGCACACCTGATGCGGGCACGCCCCCAAAACAGGTTATGCGATCTGTATCTGCGGGCACATCCGCAAAGTACAACATTTCTGATCGGGAATTAAAGTCTGCGCCCACCACACCTGGGCAACGCTATGCGTGGGCGACGAAACAGTGCCTGGCCAAGGTTTCGGGCTGTACCCCTGATGATGTCACCGACATATACGATGAATTGATTCAGCAATCATGCCGTGCCGCAGGCGTATCGGCCCAGTTATCCCAGACATTACAGACCACATCTAAAAAGAAATCGAAAACCACATGCACATCGGACATCACGGCATGTGTTATTGCGGACACACGTTGCGGCGCTGATTTTCACAATTGCGCTGAAAACGCCGACTTTGACAAATACTTTGCCACCTGCAGTGTGGACAGCGTTGGCTGCGACGAACACCTGGCGGTCATTCGCACAGAATTGATATCCCAACGCGACACCGCTGTTTCGAATGCGGCATCAATACTGGACCAGATTGTCGCGTCACACCAATCTGCACGCGAATCCAAGATATCATCCATCAAATCCGACTGTGCGAACAATTCCGGGCGCGATGCATGCATTGCACGCGTTTGTGCCAACAACATGACCAACGGTTGTGCCACCGGATACGGTTCTGAAAAATCAATGGCAACCGAACTGTGTAAATTTTATGAAATCGCCTGTGCGACAATCGACTAGGGTAAAAGATAAAATAAATGAAAACAAGAAACACAAATCTTAATCACGCAATTGCTTTTTACTCAATGCTTTTTGCATTTTGCATTGGCGTTGCCGATGGTGCGGTTGTATCCCGCAACAGGCGTCCATCAACAACATCACGCATGCCCACGATAACGGCCGACATATCCGACACATCTGCGCCGGCGACAGAAACACCTGTGGAATCGGATGCGCCGGTAAACCCGACCCCCATCGACACGGCCACAGACACATCCACCGAATCAGACGTCGATGAAATTATCGTCACCGACAAATCGTCCCAGTTTGGGGAATTCATGGCCGAAATTTCGTCATCCGGCACGAACGGCGACACATCCAACAATGCCCTGGCCGAACAAATCCGGGCCCAGCGTGCGGCCCTGGACGCGGCGGACGCGACATCTGCGGCCACCGCCCAAATGGCGATGGCACGTGCAACGGGCCAGAATGCGTGCGACACAAACCTGCGCGAATGCATGAAACAAAAATGTGGCAACGATTATTCTAAATGTGCCGGCGACACTGACACAACCTGGGGGACCAAGATGGACGCATGTCGTCGCGACCTGCCATGTTCTGGAACGGAATATGCACTTTTCACCCCCCAGATTAAGGCCGACCGCGACATGAACGCCCGCATATCATCATATAACGCCATCATTGATTGTGGCAATCGCTATAACAATTGCATTGTGACCGAATGTGGCCAGCGTTTTACCAAATGCCTGGGCAAACGCGCGGGCGACGCCGCGATATCAAAATGTGAAAAAATCGCAAAAAGTTGCACTCAACAGGACAGCGGTCTGCCCACACGCACAATGAACGTATTTGGCACCCTGCGTCTGGACGCCGAAAAACAGGTTGCCGCCGACGAACAGCGTTTATACGAATTGCGCGACCTGATGCGCGACACATGTAAACGTCTGGGCGCGATGTTTGACGAACGCACACTGGACTGCGTTTACACGGTTAATTTCTATGCCGGCGAAAAAAACACACTATACGCATCGAAAAAGGCATATGCCGGTTCCACGTTCAGCTGTGATCAAAACTGGTTTGGCGTTGACATTACGACATTCAAAGAAAACGCAATGCGTCTGACCCGCGAACAGAAATCTGCGACATCTGCATTAATGGGTTCGGGCATTGGTATGGCAACAGGCGCAATAACATCGGGTGCAATCGATCGCGCAATCGATCGTCACAAGGCGGAAAAGGCCGCCAAAGACGCCGAATCCGAACACGAAGAATTATACGGCGACGACGCTGACGATGAAACCAACAACGAAACACCCAACGAAGACAAGGGGACCAAAGATAAAAGCACCCCTGGCGATAACACCCAAGGTGACAACGGGGGCCAATCCCAAGGAAACGGCCAAGCCGACAACACAAACATTAACCAAGGTCAAGACGCCCCCCAACACCAATAATTAATCCATAAAATATTAGATAATGCGCCATTAAACAAAACACATAAACAAAAAACGACTGTCAAAAATGAAAAAATTATTAACCTTTCTTTTTATTTGTTCCATCGCCCCCCTGCCCGCAATGGCACTTGAATGTACCAACCTTCTTAAAATATTGGAACAATATTGTGATGCCGAAGGATACAAATACGATTCGGGCACATATGCCTATGGAACTTTTACAACATTCAGGGATGGTACCGTATCAATAGGTTGCTATAAATTCAAAAACAAAGACCACAAAAAAATGACAAAAGCCGTGGCCAAAGCATGCAACATTTTAGAAAATAAGGTAACAATCCAAACCGACCTAAAACGCGATGACAAACAAGTACAATGCAAAGATATTGACAAAAAGAATGGAATCACAGAATTACAATACATTGATGGCGTATGCGCCCCCAGCAAATGCCTGACACCACGTTGGGAATTATCCGGCAATGGCAAACGCGCAAAATGCATTGAACAAGAATGTGATTTTAAGCATGGCACTGGAAATTGGGAACGAAACGACGACACATGGGAATGTAAATTAACAGCATGCGACACCGCCAAAGGCTGGAAAATGAACGATGACCAAACCGCATGTATTGAAATGTTAGATAAATGCACCCCCGAACAAAAGGCCCAGCTTCCAAACGCAACAAAAACCGGAATTAAAAAAGGCACTGAAACCTGTATCGCCCAGGAATGTGAATGCGGATATGATTTACAAGATGGAAAATGCGATAATAAATGGTCATTGGACAAACAATGCACCAATGACACAAAACCAAAATTACCCAAGAATGCAAAGTCTGCCAAGATGACATGCAACGCTAAGGGCAAGGCCACATGTGAAATCACGTCTTGCCAAGACGGCTATGACCACAATACAGAAAAAAACAAATGCACCAAGCCCGGCGAACCCGACACCGATGATGGCGATGACCAAACACAACAAAATGAACCGCGCCTGTCCGAATCCGATTCCCAGGCAAAGGTTGATGAACTGCGTGACAATGCCCAGGCTATGCGGGACAAAGAACAATCCACCGCCAACAAATTATTGGGTGCGGCGGGCATTGGCGCAACCGGTATCGGTGGCATGCAAATGGCATCCGCCATGGCGGAACAATCCGCCGATGAAGACGCCGAAACCGCAATGCGGGCATATCTGGCAACATTTCATTGTAACTATGGCGGGGGGCAAAATATCCCTGGTGGCAAAACCAACGTTGAATTACCCGGTGGCAATGAATTAATTGATTTATATTCTGAATATGTAAACCTGGCAAATGATTTAAAGGTTCGCAAAACCGCCCTGGACATGCGACCGGGCATTGAATCTGAATCTATTCTGGACGCGGCAACATCCGGATTATATGACGATGTGGCAATTGGCAAAACATCCGGCGCATACACATCACTGGCGCGCGCATTAATGGATCCGAACGGCGCAGACGCCGCTGCATGGGCACAACAAAAGGCCGAAACCGCCGACAAAAAGAAAACCGGCATGATAACCGCCGGCATTGGCGCGGCGGGGTCACTGGTTGGCAACCTGGCCATCAATTCGGGCAAGGACAAGCAAAACAAACTGGATGAAATCCTGAATAAATATGATAAAAAGAAACAATTACTGGATGATCTGCAATCAGATGTGGCCGCAATTCCGCCCCAAACCGCCCCATGCCCTGACGGCACAACGGGCACAGCACAACTCGATTGCACATGTACTGACCCAACAAAAATATATAACCCAAACGCAAATACATGCGATGAATGTACCGGCGGACAGACGGTACAAAATGGCGAATGCAAATGTCCAGACGATAAACCACTGTGGGACAACCGTATCAGCCGATGCGTCGCCGAATCAACCACATGCACACCAAAGTGTACCCCAACCGAAGGCAGCCACCTGGTTGTTCTGCAAGATTGTTCGTGCACATGCATCGATGGCTATACATATGAAAATGGGACATGTACATGTACCGGTGAAAACAAAAAAATTGCTAATGATGGCACATGCCAAACAATATCACCCCAACAAGTTATAACAACAACAACAATAACAATTGATAAGGCAACGTTACCAGCTGCCTCGCTGTTCCAGATTGGATCAGACAAACTAGTAGACGATGCAAAAACCGCCCTGTCCAAATTTATAAACGGCTTGTCCGATGCAGGATACACTGACTGCATCATCACAGTAAATGGCTATACCGATCCCGTGGGCAACAACACAAGTAATCTAAAATTATCAACAAATCGTGCCAACGCCGTAAAACAGCATATCGATGATTTAGGAAACTCTGTGATTAAATCTGTCACCGCTGTGGGACACGGCGAAGAAAATTGTACATGCGGTGCAGGTAAATCATCCGCCGGCGGTCAACTTAACGGACAAATTGATTATAATGCCCTCGATTACAGAGCATGCAAGGGCCAAAAAGACAGCACCAAATTATTAGGCAGCACACGCTACGCCCCATGTCGCCGTGTTGAAATTAGCGCCGAATGTACAAAAACCACAACGACATCCCAATAATAACCCACCGCCCATCCGGGCGGTGTTTATTTAACAAAAAAACATACCCGTCCCCGCCATTGGGGCCCATCCCCCATCCTTGGGGGATATTTATTCCAAAAGAAAATATGTCTATTGCCACTTGAAAACAAATTTTGCATAACTATATGGTGGGTAAGCAATTTTTTTAACAGGAGTATAATATGGGAAAAGTAATTGGTATTGACTTGGGCACAACAAATTCTGCCATGGCATTCATGGACGGTTCTGACCCAAAAATCATCGAAAATTCCGAAGGACAACGCACAACCCCATCTGTTGTTGCATTGACATCAAACGGTGAACAACTGGTCGGTATCACCGCCAAGAATCAGGCGGTCACCAACCCAGAAAACACAATCTATGAAATCAAACGCCTGATGGGTCTGCGTTTTGACAGTCCGGCGGTCCGCGAAATCGCAGCGCGCGTACCATACAAAATTGTCGCGGGCGACAATGGTGACGCATGGGTTGAAATGGACGGTAAAAAATACGCACCATCCCAAATTTCTGCAATGATTTTGGCAAAATTGAAAAAAGACGCAGAATCCTATCTGGGCGAACCTGTCACAGATGCCGTTATTACGGTACCTGCATACTTTAACGATTCCCAGCGCCAGGCAACCAAAGACGCCGGTCGTATCGCAGGCTTGAATGTATTACGCATTGTTAACGAACCAACCGCCGCCGCGTTGGCATACGGTCTGGACAAAGGCAAAGACGGCATCATCGCGGTCTATGACTTGGGCGGTGGTACGTTCGACGTATCTATTTTGGAAATTGTCGATGGCGTATTCGAAGTAAAATCAACCAATGGTGATACAGCATTGGGTGGATCGGACTTTGACGCCCGCATTTTGGAACACTTGATTGCCGAATTTAAATCCCAGACTGGCATTGACCTGTCAGGTGATAAATTGGCCCTGCAACGTTTAAAGGAAGCCGCCGAAAAGGCAAAAATCGAACTGTCGTCCAAAACATCGACCGACATCAATTTGCCATATCTGACAGCAGATGCAACAGGACCAAAGCACTTTAACACAACCCTGACACGCGCAAAACTGGAATCGTTGGTTGCGGACCTGATTGAACGCACAATCGAACCATGCAAAAAGGCGTTAAAGGATGCAGGTCTGGAAAAATCACAGATTAACGAAGTTATCTTGGTCGGTGGTCAAACCCGTATGCCCAAGGTTGCCGAAACAGTCAAAGAATTCTTTGGTCGCGAACCACACAAGGGTGTAAACCCAGACGAAGTTGTCGGTATGGGTGCCGCAATCCAGGGTGGCGTTCTAAAAGGCGACGTCAAAGACGTATTATTGCTGGACGTCACACCATTGTCACTGGGGATTGAAACGTTGGGCGGTGTATTCACACGCTTAATCGACCGCAACACGACAATTCCAACCAAAAAATCCCAGGTATTCAGCACCGCCGAAGACAACCAGTCTGCTGTAACAATCCGCGTATTCCAGGGCGAACGCGACATGGCGGCTGATAACAAATTACTGGGTCAATTTAACCTGGAAGGTATCGCCCCTGCCCCACGTGGCATGCCACAAATCGAAGTGTCTTTTGATATCGACGCAAACGGTATTGTACACGTATCTGCCAAAGACAAAGGCACCGGCAAAGAACAGGCGATTTCGATTAAATCTGACGGCGGTCTGTCCGAAGACGAAATCAAACGCATGGTTGACGAAGCTGCCGCCAATGCCGAAGCAGACAAACTGAAACGCGAACTGGCCGAAGCTAAAAACACAGCCGAAACCGCGATTTTCAGCATTGAAAAATCATTAAAAGAACACGGCGACAAAATCAGCGCAGATGAAAAACAAGCCATCGAAGATGCTAAAAAAGAATTGGCAGACGAACTGGCCAAGGCTGACGCAACCGCCACATCTTTAAAGGAAAAAACAGACGCATTGACTGAACGCGCCATGAAACTGGGCGAAGCGGTCTATAAAGCCGCCCAGGCCGAACAGGCCGCATCTGCAAACGCAGAACCCAAGAAAAACGATGACGGCACCGTCGACGCTGATTTTTCAGAAAAGAAATAAAAAATCCCCCAATCGGGGGATTTTTTTATCACAACACGTATCACAAAAAAATAAATCCCCCAAACTGGGGGATTTTATAACCAAAATTATTCTGCATCTTTCTTGACAGTTTTCTTGGCTGATTTTTTCACAGTCGCTTCTTCTGTTACTGTTTCCGCAACTTCTTCTGCGACAGGTGCAACAACTGCTTTTTTCGCATTTACATCACGATCAACCAATTCAATAATAGCCATTGGTGCTGCATCCCCATAACGGAAACCCGCCTTCAGAACGCGTGTATATCCACCATTACGATTTGCATAACGTGGCCCCAATACTTCGAACAGCTTCTTGACCGTTGCCGCCGATGCGTTGCCCAATTCAGATGCTGTCAAACGACGATTTGCAACAGAATCAACTTTGGCACGTGTAATCAGTTTTTCAACAACACTGCGCAAATCTTTTGCCTTTGGCAAAGTAGTTTTAATCTGTTCTTTTTCAATCAAGTTTTTCGCCAGACCAATAAACAGGGCCTTGCGTGCATTTGTGTCGCGATTGAATGTACGACCTGCTTTCATATGTCTCATCTGATTACTCCTTATTGTTTCTGCCCATCACCGTTTGACGGGATTCATATTGAGACGCCACAACCTGACACAAAATGCCAGCACTGTGGATTTAAGTTCGTTATATTTTATATAAAATCCTGCAAAATGCAAGAAATTATTACCTAGCCCCCTTGCCGGGGCAGAAATTAAATTATGCGAGGCGATTGTTGGTGTTTCACAGTTCCGACGTGTATTGGACATACACGAAGAATCTGTGAACGCCAACAGGCGTCCACAGAATTTAATTTATTATTTGTATGGGTCTTCGTACTTTTTCGCCAATTCCGCAATATTTTCTGGTGGCCAACCTGGTACTTCCATCCCCAGCCCCAGGCCCATTGCTTCCAATTGGACTTTGATTTCGTTCAAAGACTTGCGACCAAAGTTTGGTGTTTTCAACATATCCGCTTCGGTCTTTTGTACCAATTCACCCAACCAGTTGATTTTGTCGTTCTTCAAACAGTTATTTGCACGAACAGACAATTCCAGTTCATCAACATGCTTTAACAATTTTGGATCGAATGGCAATGCATCTTTTGATTTTTCATCCTCAACAGGTGCATTCAACTGTGCAGGATCTTCAAAGTTAATAAAGACAACCAATTGATCTGTCAAGATACGTGCTGCAAACGCAATTGCATCTTCTGGTGAAACCGCGCCATTTGTTTTAACTGTCAATTCTAATTTATCAAAGTCTGTCGACTGTCCAACACGTGTTGGCAAAACATCGCTGGCGACATTCAAAATCGGCGAGAAGATAGAATCCACCGGAATCACACCCAATGGCAACCCATCCGCATGCTGGGATGCAGGCACATAACCACGCCCCATACCCAACGTAATTTCCATATCCAAATTTGCGCCCTTATCCAGTGTGCAAATTTCTGCGTCTTTGTTCATAACTTCGACGCCACCTGTTGTT
>JAFNYG010000001.1 GCA_017383325.1 Alphaproteobacteria bacterium
AAACCTAGACGCAAAAACTCTACTAAACATATCCGTTTTTGCAGATTTGATAATTGTTCGTCTGCGTATTGGTCATGTGCGCCACTTGTCACATTAACTTTGTTTACGTGTGGCACATAAATGTGCCCGGGCGCTCTGACCGATCCGGTTGGGATTGCTGTTTCAAAATAAAAAATCGGGTAAAACCCGATTTGTTTGTTTTGGCAGGGCCATCTGTGCAATTCACGAACTGACGAAATCAAAGATTTATTACTGTTCGGGAAAGAAGTTAAAGTGTTTTTGAATATGTGTATTGAAAAATCATAAACAATGTTTTACAGTATGAGTATAACCAAAAGGATACAAAATGAAAAAAATATGGGTGTTTATACTTGGAATAATTACAGGTATCATCTTAACAATATTGTTTGCTGTTATTGTGTCTAATTCCTCAAAAGGTGGCATGTCAGGATTAACTATGTTCGAACAACCTGGTGATTGTGTAGGTAAAGTGTCGGCTGAGGTTTTCCAAGTTGTTGCACCGGATGCAGCTTTAGTTAATGAAGTAGACAAAAAATACGGTGTAGAAACGTATACTGGAAAAACAATGTTAATAACCAACAGAGAAGGCAAAACATATTATGATGACCAAATAATTAAAGCTCCAAAATGTTTTAGACAGATTGGTATATTTAAATATCAATCTCGTAATGGGATGGATAATACCGTACCTGTTGTTATTGCAGAATAATGAAAATTACCCACAATAAATACGAACTAAGAAAAAGGTTAGATTTCTAACCTTTTCTTTTTAAAAGTTCGCAAATGTGCAAAACGGCACCTATTTTCGACACCTAATTTACGAACTCATGAAAGTATTAGAAAACCAACAAAAAACCGACCCAAAAGGTCGGTTTGAATTTTTGGCAGCCCCAACCGGATTCGAACCGGTGTTCTCGCCTTGAAAGGGCGGTGTCCTAGGCCTCTAGACGATGGGGCCAAAACTGCCATGTTCTTATCGAACGCTGGCAAATTATACATGCATTTGACCCCGTTGTCAAGTGAATATAAATGATTTTATTCAGAAATGGTTTCTGCTTCGTCTGATGCAGGTGTTTCTGGATCTGATTCAATCTGGGTAAAGATAATTTCTTTGCCGTCCGTTGCAATCAGGGTTAATTTACCATCGGCCAGCTCGTATTTTTCGACGGTTGGCATAAATTCAAAATATTCCTGTTCTGTTTCCATGGCTTCGGGTGCGCCCATCATCATGGTCGATGCAAAGCCTTCGAATTTAATGTTGTTGCCATCGGCGCTGTATCCACCATTATATTTGTTTACTACGCTACCATAAACGCGCATTTCAACCGGATCAAATGACAGTGTAATATCAACGCCTGGCTGAGCCGAAATAAAGTTTGCGCCCTTTAACAGTTCAGGATTTTGAGTGTTGTCCCCACATGCCCCCAGTGCCAGTACGCACGCGCCAACTGCCAATAATTTAAATTTCATATTTGTCTCCTTTGGTTTGCATGATTACATTATACAGTATTGTTTGCCGGAATAAACAAGAAAATGCTCCGTTGTGATATAAACAAAGAACCCGCCATACGGCGGGTGTATTTATTCTGCAAATTGTGGGGCAGGGGCCGGCATTTCAGGGGCCGCTTCCTGCTGGTGTGGGCGCTTCATATTCTTGCGCATTGCCTTGAATTCTTCGCGTGTGACACATCCGTCTGCATTTGTATCCATTGCCGGCATCATTTCAGCCATTTTTGGGCATTTTACAACCAGGCATCCATTTTCGAATTCTGGTCTTGGGCCCATTTTGCCACGTTTGTCACAGCAACACATTTTTGCCGCCGCAAAACCCAATGCAAAAATAATCAGAAACAGTATTAATTTTTTCAAGAAACGGCCAAATGTACATTTCTTTTTCGTACAGCAACCATGTTCAACACAATTTCCTGCGCATGCACAACCCTTGTCACAGCCACATGGATGTTTTTCAACCACAGGGGCGACAGTTTTTTTTACAGGTGCTTTCTTTGCTGTTGCCTTTGAAACGGTTTTCTTTGTCGCGGTTTTTTTAGTCGCAGTTTTTTTTGTTGTGTTGTTTGCCATTTGTCCTTCCTTTGTTTTTTTTGACAGTTTGATTGTATTCGAATAAAAAAAATATGTAAAGAAAAATTTTAAAAACAAAGTCCCGTAAAACGGGACTGTGCTTATTTCTTTTTTGTGGTTGTCTTTTTTGCCTGGGGCGCTTTCTTTGCAGGTGCAGCTTTGTATTCTTTGTACAATGCCACAATGCATGTGTATGCCAACAGTGCAGAAACAGCTGTGATCAGGCCTGGAATTAATCCGTCAGAAAATATTGCAAACAATAAAATGGCCGTGACCAATACGACAGTGTATCCCAGATTTTTAGACAAAACGTTCATCAGTTTTTCAAACATTGATATCTCCCTTGTGATTTGTTTGGATACTATTACTATACAAATGTAAAAATAATATTTCCATTAAAAAATACCACCGATTCAGCGGTGGTATCATTCGGGAGAACCTTTTTTACAAAATCACATGCCCACCCAGACGTGCTGTCTTTGGTATTGGGCCGAATGATGAACGTGGACTGACGTAAATATTGCCAGTGATAACAAAATCGCCACAGAACTGTAACATATTTACATCACGCAGAAACAGGTTGCCATGAATGTGAGTGTCGCACGGCAATGTGTACTTGCGCATGTTTTGTATGTACAGGTTTCCGTTAATTATTGCATTGTTTTGTAACATTGCGCCCGCCGCACGATTGTCAATGATAACATCGCCCCAAAATTGATTGTTGTTTGTTGCGGTTTGATTTTTTGCGATTTGAACGTGGGCTGGTTTAACCGGTACGACATTAACAGTTGGTGCAGCGTTTTTGTTCACAATACGATTTGACTTTATCGGCAACACGGGGCGCTGTCTAACTGTGCGCGGCGCAGATGCGTCTGTGACGGTCACTTGTTGTTCTGGCGCCTGTGGTTTTGCAACGATTACCACCTGTTTTCTACATCCGACAATGTCAAGAATCAGCATTGAGAATAACACAATAATCGCCACCAGTAACGCCAAATTGACCATAGCGATGATATTTATTCCGCACAACCATTTCCAGAAACGGCGACATAATTTTGAAATCATTCGAAATGGCCAGCAGATCAAATTCCATACACGCTTGCAAAATGAGGTGCGCTTTGATTTTTTTTGCAAAGTCTTTTTGTTCGCATTTTTCTTGTTTTTTTTGATGCGTTTTGCTGCGAATTTCATTTTTAGTTTATCAAACATATATTGTTCCCTTGGCTAAAAGTTTGATTTTATGTGTCTAAAAATAGTATTTGTCAACAGGTTTGTCAAGCATTATTTTTGTCGAAATGTGTGTTTGTCAAAAAATGTACAAAAGCCTAAAGGCGTCATTTCATTATCGCATATCGTGTCTTTTATTTTTATATGATTTATGATATATTGCAAATTGTATCACAGTGTTTTATTTATGAAATTTTATCTGGTGTCATTTGTTTTTTTGTTGTCCGGGTGTGTTTCCGCATGGAATGCACCAACTGATTTTGCATATGTACCCATAGATGCGGGGAAATACACACTTTTGACATATCAGCGTTTGTCAGACAGTGTATCGCCCATACATATTTATATCGAAGGTGACGGGAATTCATTTAATTCGCATGGCGTCCCGACATCAGATCCAACACCACACGGAATACTGGTTCGTGATATGGCGGCGCATGATTTGTCGCCAAATGTCGTTTATATGGCGCGTCCGTGTCAGTATATAATGTCACGTTCGTGTCGTATCACAGATTGGACGGACGGTCGTTTTTCGCCCGATGTAATCGACGCCATGGCCAGTGCCATGCGTGCTGTTGCCCAAACGCGTCCGATTGTGCTGATTGGTTATTCTGGGGGGGCGTTGGTATCTGGCATTATAATAAATCAAAATCCAGATATGAATATTGTGCGCTGGATAACAGTTGCTGGGGTATTAAATCACGCAGACTGGACAGAATATTTTGGCGATGCGCCCCTTGATAAATCGCTAAACATATCCGGGTTGCCAGATGTTCCCCAGATTCACTATATTGCAAAAAATGATGCGGTCGTGCCAAATGAATTGTCTTATAAATGGACTGGGGGACAGAATCTGACGGTTGTTTCAAATGCGACACATGGAAAATTCCCAAAAAAAGAAATAAAGTTCTAAATATATATTGACAAAACGATATGTTTGTACTATATTATATTACATGAACGACATAACCTATGTACCTATTTTTGATCAGACAGCCCCAGGAATTTGGGATGATTTTTTGCGTATACGTTCGGACGCGATGGAATTTAATTATAATTTATCGTTATCTGATTCCGATATTAAAAAGTACAAATCCGAATATAAACAGGAATTTTTGCGGTACTCTTACAGTTTCGCATTCGCGGCATATGATGGTAATCGGATGGTTGGTTTTATTCGTGGCAATGCGGGGCGTTCTTGTGCCTGTATAAAATGCCTGTATGTTTTGCCAACACATCAAGGACGTCGCATCGGTAATAAATTGTTATCGTTGGCTGAACGCAGTGTCGCACCGGTTTGCAAAAACATTGAACTAACATCACTGGGTCATGCCGAATGTTTTTACAAGAAAAACAATTATGTTTCATCATATGGCACAAATGTTTATGCCAAGCGTTTAAAACCGATAAATTATTATGACACAGCGATATTTGGTTGCGTGGGGACGGTCGGCAAATCGCTGCGCGTATTTGATTCTTCGTTAAAGGTTTCGTCGTTGATTGGCAAGACGTCGCCTGTATTTGTGCGTTTCGGCAATGACAACAGCATTGATGGTATCCTGGTTGGTGGGCCGAATGGCGATATTGCTTTATTAAAAACAAAATTAAACAATCCCAATGATTGTGCACATCGGTGCCTATCCTTGGCATTCAGTAATTACAAATCAATAACAAGATAAGGATAGCAATGACAAAAGCATCAAAATTTGGTTTAATAGATATCCCAATGTCATGCAGTTTATTTATGGAACCTGCATTGAAACGGCATCAGCACTATATTGCGCCGATGTCCACATTTACATATGAATATATTCATGAATGGAACCTTGCGTTATTGGATGTAATGAAGATGCCACGCTTTCATCGGCATTTGGGCGAGATTGGAAACAAGATTGTTAATGGTACGCTTCGTCGCAAAGAATACTTGGCGGCTTGCACGTGTCGCGGTACAGATGTTCCTATGCAATCGTTGCATTATGCGTTGCGTTTCTCAGAAAGTGCCAAGTATTTGTCCAACAAAATTCAGTCTGGTGCAACGCAAGCTTTTGTTGATTTGGGGGCTGGGCTATCGCCACTTTGTGCATCCATTCAAACAGAATACAATATGTCAGATGCTTATATTATTGATGTTCCAGAAATTACGGATGCTTATATTTGTACCGCAGAACTCGTTGGTGGTCGTGTTCCGCAAGTTATCGATTGGGAAACCTCTAAAAAAATGGCGATATCGCATAAATTGGATACCATTATTGCGATGGGGGTGCTGCACTATATGTCAATAACAGAGCAGATAGGGCGTATGAAATTTATAAATTCTCGTTTTGCTAATTTTCTGTTGGAAATTAAATACAATAATAACAAGCGCGCCGAAGAAAAGTCGTTTAACTTGTCTCAGTTACAGTTATTGCAGCTTCAGGTAAATAATACAAAAACCATGGAAACAGCAGTGATACAAAACTCTTTGCGATATTTGACCAAGTTCATTCATGCAATGCCAAATCGTCGTCATTTCGTCGAAGACTGTCGCTCATTGTTTCTCAGTCGCTAAGCAAAAGGAAAAAGCAAATGGCATATTCATATGCAGAAAGAATATCTATATTAAATTGGGCTCGTGATAATGGATTGATT
>JAFNYG010000002.1 GCA_017383325.1 Alphaproteobacteria bacterium
AGGGTTTTGTTATGGATCTAAGTTATAAGACAGTTGTAAATTATGTTAAAAACCTGTTCCCAAGTGTGGCACAGGTCGCGGTCAGTGATAATCCACAACTGGATGTCAAGGTGATGTCGTATTTGGCCATGAATAAATTATATTTGGTTGCCAGAAATGGACATCTGTATTGGTATTGTTTTATAAATAATCGGTATTTGCCGGTCGCAAAATACATTTTGCGCAGTAATGGTGTTAATGTGGATTTACATTACAGTCGCTATTATGGTGAGAAGAAACCTGTTTTGCGTATCAGGATGTCAAAATTAAAGCGTAATTCCGCGGGGCTTGAATTTGTAGAAAGTGTTATGAAGTCGGGAACGTTTAGGTTCGATGAACAAATTATTGAAAATAGAATTCAGCAGATTGGTCAGAAAGTTAGATAACTTTGAAAAGAATGTCGCGTAAGGCGACATTTTTTTTATTTTTTGTGCATCCAGAAGGATTCCCTTGCGCGGTGCAAAAAATGCACCGGCTGTGGGGCATTCGTTAGCGCGCGAACTGCGCTGGGCTTGTTCTTGCGTACTCATTGTCGAACCCTGGGGGCGGGTTCAAATCCTGGGATGTGCAACACAAATTAAAAACCGACCAAAAAGGTCGGTTTTGAATCCGTGGCGCATCCAGAAGGATTCGAACCCTCAGTCTTCTGATCCGTAGTCAGATGCTTTATCCAGTTAAGCTATGGATGCAACAGTTTGCTATTTTATACATTTTTATTTTAATTGCAAGTAAAAATAATCTTTATTTGTTTTTTTCTCGCAGTTTGTGATACATGATGTTGTAATGATTGCGGCATACGGATTTATAATTGCTGTCGCCCAATGCAAACTGATCACCGGCGCGTATCACATTGCCGTTGGTGTCAAACCGCAGGTGGTGTGTCGCCAATTTCATGCAGCCGTTTATTTGACAGGTGGAATCCATGCGATGTAATTTTGCGCCAACCTCAATCAATCGACGCGCGGCAGGAAATATTCGTTCATTGCTGTCAACCATCAGGCCATAACACATGACAATTTTGTTTTGTTGGTCGGCAATTCGTACCAGAATGTCTATGTCAGATTCG
Source organism: Alphaproteobacteria bacterium (assembly GCA_017383325.1). The sequence continues at coordinate 1,106 of JAFNYG010000002.1, forward strand.
GTAAAGAATTGAACTTCGTCTACTAAAACCACCTTGGTGGATTGGGCGGGTGTATATTTTTGCAAATTTGGCATGGCGTGTGCATCGCAGCTGAGACCGATTCTGGATACGATTTGTTCAGATGCAAATCGATTATCAAATGATGGTTTTAAAACTTCGACCTGGTTGCCATTTTTTTTAAAATTGTATGCGTTGATTATTAATGCCGCAGATTTAGAACTGCTCATTACACCATAATGAAAATGCAGATTTGCCATGTCTGTGTCGCCTTTATTTTATGTTCATTGATTCCAATCGTTTTATGCGTTTTTCAACAGGGGGGTGTGTTGACATCAGGTCGGATATAAATGCCTGGGGGGCGCCGGGATTCGCAATGCAGACAGATGCCATAGATTTTACCCGGTCCATAGATTCAACGCGGGAATCTGTTGTAATCTTTTTTAATGCGGATGCCAATGCATCAGGATTGCGTGTTATTTGTGCACCTGTCGCATCCGCGGCATATTCGCGATTGCGTGAAACCGCCATCCGCAGTAATGGCGTAATTATAAAGTTAAATACAGCGAACGCCAGCCAAACCATAAATAGTATAGCGGCACCATTGCCACGTTCGTTATCATCAGATGAATGATTGCCGTACAGGGCGCCGCGTAAAATTATGTCTGCGGCAAACACAGTAACACCAATTCCTGTTATTATCAACATGTCCAGGCGGATGTCGCGATTGCCGATGTGTGACATTTCGTGGGCGATTACACCATCCAGTTCCAGTCTGTCCAGGCGATTTATCAATCCACGTGTTAGGGCAACAGATGCGTCGCGGGGTGTGCGACCCGTGGCAAATGCGTTCATGGAATTGTCTTCTATTATATATACGCGTGGTGTCGGCAGGCCGGCCGCCATCGCAACATTTTCAACCGCGCGATATATTTCGCGGTGTTCGGGTGTGTCGGGTTTTATTTCGTGGGCCCCGGCAGCCCCCAACATCATAGAATCACCAAATGCCCATGATATCAACATCCATATGCCACAGGCAATAAACGTCGGTATCGCAACAGATATTGTTGTTTCAATGGCGCGGTCCAGTGGCGCAACAATCCATGTGAAAAGAAATATTAATGTAATGAATATCAATGGAAATAACGCAACCAGCAGCCATGTTTTAATATTGTTTGCGCGAATATGGTCGTATACAGTTTGTATTTTTGCCATGAATGTGTCCCCAGTTTGTGTGTGATGTTATAGTTAGCATAAAAACAATTTGGTGTCATGAAAAATATTCATAATTTTTTTTTGTATGTGTGTTATAATATTCGTGTGAGAAATATAGCGTTGATTTTGTCTGTTCTGATTTTAGTTCCAGATGCGTATGCAGTGGAATATGGTGCATTGACACGGGCAGCAAAAAGTTTTTTGACACCACAAAAGTTTCCGACGGTTTTTAATGATGCGGATTTTACCACGCGTATGCAGGTTCTGGCCGATGGGTATGCTGTTCTTGAGAGTGAATATGACGCAAGTGGCCGTTGTATATCGGGGTGTGCCTATAAGGGAATAACAATCGAGACAGAAAATCAAATGCGTGAACGTGCGACACGAGAGTTGCAGGCGTTGGTGGAGGCCGAGGAATCGCGGCAACAACAGCAGCAGCAACAACAACAATCTTCACCAACACCGTTCTGGTCCAGCTTTGCGAAGGGATCGTTCTCGAAGATCTTGGCCATGTAGTAGGCATCCAGGAACTTACCGGCATCGTCACGGGAGAAGCCGTAGGTCATCTGGGTCAGGTCGTTGGTACCGAAGCAGAAGAACTCAGCTTCCTGAGCCATCTGGTCAGCCAGCAGGCAGGCGCGGGGGATCTCGATCATGGTACCGACTTCGTACTTCAGCTCGATGCCGGAAGCAGCGATTTCTTCGTCAGCAGCCTTGACAACGATGTCCTTGACGAACTTCAGTTCCTTGACCTCGCCGGTCAGGGGGATCATGATCTCGGGAACCATGGTCCACTCAGGATGACGCTTCTGGA
>JAFNYG010000016.1 GCA_017383325.1 Alphaproteobacteria bacterium
ACAACATGGAATTAAGTGCGTTTCAACGTCATACAGGTGGTTTTTTCTATAATCATCCATGTTATTATTTGTCGATTGAATACCGCCGTGATAATGCGATAAAAGAAGACTATGTTGGAACAACCACATTCCAATTCAGATTTGGTATGGCAATTAACGGTCAACAGTATTAATAATTGAAAGGAAGGGGCAAATGAAAACATTTAAAAGTATTTTTTTATTATTCTTGATTTGTTGTACGGGGACCGCGTTTGGGGCCAGTATTATTGCGTCTGTAAACGGTGTTCCAATTACAGATACTGACATCACTGCGCGCACAAAATTAATGGCACGCCAGGGGCAAACGTCAACTGACAATCGTCGTGTCGCCCTGCAAAGTATTATTGATGATAATGTAAAGTTGGAATACGCCAAAAACTTTAATGCGATACCTGACGACAAAACGATTGAATCCGAATTAAAGAAAATGAAACTGGGCGATGATTTGTCGGCAACAGAACGTGAAATGGCGCGTAACGCATTGCGTGCAGAAATCGCATGGCAGATTATTGTTGCGCGTACTGTAATGCCAACTGTTGAAACCACATCCGAAGATGTCGCAGCGGAACGTTCCAATCTGGCACGTGAACACGGCCTGCCGATTGAAATGACAATAATTCGTTTAACAGATATTCCATCCGACATTGCAGAAAAATTAACCAAACCAAAGTCATGTGACGATGCTGTAAAAATGGCGGAATCGTTTGGTGGTGTGCCGCAAAAATTTACCGCCCTGCAGTATGAACTGTCCCCAGATGTACGTGAACGTGTGGCGTCACTGCCGATCATGACCTGGTCTAATCGCGTTGATGGTTCTGTATTGTTAGTATGCCAAACAAAAAAGACAGATGAGTATAAAAATCTGGATGAAATTATCAAACAAAACGCGACCTATAAACAGGCCATGTTTATGGCTGACCAACAATTAAAACAGCTGCGCAGAAAGGCTGTTATTGTAATCAACGACGAACGATATAAATTATGAAACCTGTATTATTTAATTTTACGGACCCAGCCCTGGAAAATTTTTTAGTGGATATGGGACAACCAAAGTTTCGTGCGAAACAAATTCGTGACTGGCTAAATCGTGGTGCGCCTGATTTTGCATCCATGAAAAATATTCCTGAAAAATTGCGCAATGAACTGGATTCGGTTGCACAAACTTTACCGGTAAAAATTGTAAAAAAACTGGAATCGTCCGACGGCGAAACGACCAAGTTCTTGCTGGAATTAAATGATGGGGAACAAATCGAATGTGTGCTGATGCGCACAACATATGGCAACAGCGTTTGCGTCAGTTCCCAGGCCGGATGTGCCATGGGGTGTCGTTTTTGCGCCAGTACATTATTAGGCCTGAAAAGAAATTTAACATCAAATGAAATCTTTGCCCAGATTTTAACTGCGCAATGGGAACTGCGTGCTGATAAATTCAATGACCGGCCAATTCGTCCAAATGGTGATGCAAACAATGGTGATGTGTCGCATATTGTAATTATGGGTACGGGCGAACCACTGCAAAACACAGAAAACGTAATCGATTTTATTGAACGTGCAAATCGTGATATGGGAATTGGTTGGCGTCGCATAACGCTGTCTACATGCGGAATTGTGCCTGGGATTGACCGATTGATTGAATGGAATCGCCCGATTAATCTGGCGATATCGTTGCATGCGCCGTCGGATGAATTGCGTTCGCAAATTATGCCAATAAATAACAGATATAAATTAAGTGATGTTCTGGATGTGGCGTGGCGCTTTACAGACAATCATAACCGCCAATTGATGATAGAATATATCCTGTTGGGGCGGCGCGATGAAAACGGCGAAACTGTGTTGTATAATGCGACGCCCGAACACGCAGAAATGTTATCCAACCTGTTGCGCGGTAAAAATTGCATGGTAAATCTAATACCGTGGAATGCGGTTGATGAACGCGATTTTGCGTCGCCATCTGGTAATGCGGTTCATCGTTTCCAAGATATCTTGATTAAAAATGGAATCCACACGCGCATACGTCGTGAACGTGGCACAGACATTGGATCTGCATGCGGTCAATTGCGCCTGAATAATGCGCGTTGCAAAAAATAAAGATTTAAAATATACAAAAAAACAGACCGCCAAACGGCGGCCTGTTTTGTTTTTTGGATCTTAGAAACCCTTTGGTGTTTCCATTTTTACTTTTGATACTTTTTTATCCAATGCCTGAACCACTTCGTCTGTGATATCCAGGTTTGCAACGTTCGCGCCTGTGCGTGCCATACGTCCATCGATTACCAGTGACAGATTCTTTTTTGCGATAATGCCTTCGATAACTGGGTCCAGATGTTTTTCCTGAACTTCTGCCAATGCTTTCTGATAGGACATTTCAATAGACTGTGCGCGTTCGGTCAAATCGCGTTGTAATTTTGCAACTTTGTTTTGATAGTCTACAACGCGGCGTTGCAGGGCTTCGCGTGACAATACGTCCTGAGATTTTTCAATTTCTGCTTTTTCTTTTTCCAACGCTTTCTGATCGCGTGTTAATTCATCGCGCAATTCTGTTTCATATTTTTCTTTTTTTGCGCGCAAATCTTTCAGTGCAACTGCGTCCGCCTGAATTGCATCCATGCGTACAACTGCAATGCGTAAATCTGCTCCATTTGCGGCTTCTTCGCTAACACTTGAAATTGCTTCTTCAACGGTTGCGCCTTTGTTTGCGTTCAGTGCACTGACTGCCAAAACACCTAATACAGCAACCGCAACGACGATTGCCGCGACGATTCCGCCTTTTTTATAATTTTTTATGACTGTTTTTTCGGTTGATTTTTTTGCCATTTTTTCCGTCCTTTTATTTTGTTGTACTGACACTATATCAGTAAATATTGGAAAGTAAAACAGAAATTTAGTCTTTACCATGCATAAAAAAACATCCGCATTTGCGGATGTTTTTATTAATTAACAGCGGTTGCTGCCAATCTTTTGCGACCTGCCGCGCGACGGCGGTTCAGAACGTCGCGACCACCTGCGGTTGCCATGCGTGCACGAAACCCATGTGTACGAACACGGCGTGTTTTTGATGGTTGATATGTACGTTTTGTTGCCATGACTTATTTCCTTACGTTGTTTTTATTGTTCTTTTCGCTTCCACTGTGTTCGAGCAGCATCATAAACACCATGGAAAAAATCCGTTCGTGCACCTATTTAATCACAGGTTTTATAAAAACGCAACCTTTTTATTTAGATTTTATCAAACCGAACTTTGCCAACGCGTCCATCATCAGATAATATATAAACAGCGCTACAAACAATTTGTAAAAAGGCAAAAACATCTTATCCATGGTGTGTATTTCCTATCTTTGTTTGTTGTGCAACCGGTCGC
>JAFNYG010000017.1 GCA_017383325.1 Alphaproteobacteria bacterium
GTAGCGGAGGAGGTATTGTATATTCCCACACACGTTGTGTGCGGACCCCTTTCCAAATCGCAACAGTTTCACTGCGTTACACTTGCAAAACCTGCTTTTTTGTCGGACCCTGGGGTCCTCATCATCCACAACTATACCAAAATTAAAACCGCCACACGGGCGGTTTTTTATTTACTGCGCTGATTCATTCTTTCACGAATGGCATCCAATTCACGTTGTGCATCTTTGAAATCATTTACCACAGATGTGGCAAAGTTTTTCACAGCCATCAGGAAAGCTGTTACGGTAATTTGTTTTTTGTTTTTCTGATTTTTCATAACATTATATCCTTTTATTGGTTGAAAAATATCGGATTCTGAGGCCTTTGTCCGACAAAATTAAAACCGGGATAAACCCGGCTTGAATTCTGGTAGCAGCGGAGGGATTCGGACCCCCGACCAAAGGATTATGATTCCTCTGCTCTACCACTGAGCTACGCTGCCAAGCGGTAAGGATTATAACAATATTTTTTTGAATTGCAAGAAAAACAAATAATGCGATTTTATTCATATTTACAATAATTATGTTTTTTAACAAAATAGGTTTGAATGATGATTGGTTTTATGATATTATGCGTTTCATGAAAAAAATTTTGTGTGCAGTGATATTATCGGCTGTTGGGCTGGGGGCCAGGGCAGATGTTAACCCGTTTTTTAACGGATATGATAACCAGATTGCGTTCAATGTTGGCGCAGGGGTGAATAGTGGTTTCTTGGTACCGCCACCAACACAATTTGTGCCGTATACTATGTATCAATTCCAATATTCGCAACCAACGTCATTTTTTAGATTGCCGGCGCGAAAGTCTTTGAATGTGGTGATGAATATCGGATATGGTGAAAAGTATGGGTGGCATTGGGATGATTTTACAATTCCAATTGTGGTAATGTCCGAAGATGTTGCATTGGTATATGGACGTGACTGGTATACATTTCTGGGAATTGGTGTTGGTATGCAATTGCAACAAAATGAACGTATCGGATCAAAATTAGTGTTCGGATTTAAATTGGGGGCAGGGTATCATTTATCAGAATGTACCGCGATTGAGGCATTCGTCCAGCATTTTTCAAATGGTAATACCGCACCAGAAAATAATTCATATGCGTTTTATGGACTGGGGATGGTGTACAGTTTTTAGAATATATTTGTTTGAAATGTTCATATATATGTGTTATAATTTGATAAAAGTGAAAGGGGTTAAGATATGAAAAAACTGACTAAAAGAATTAATTTTGCAATTGTTGCGATAATGGTGTCGATGGCACCTGTGATGGCTGCGCCTGCGCAAAGCAATGCAGTACAAGCATTGTGTAACCTGGCTGCCAAATTTAATGGGATTTTTAGCGCAATTCGTTTGTTGGCATTTATTGGTGCCGGTATCACGATTGCAGGATGGGCATGGGGATATATTACCGGTGGGAAAGAAGTTAAGGTTGTCGATGAAGTAAAAACAAAGGGTGTTGCGTTATTGGTTGGGTTCGCATTATTGTTTGGTTTGGCAACAGTATTAACTGTATTTATTGATATGACAGGCGAAGGTGGTTCTTTGGGTTGTGTAAAAAATTTCTTTAAATAAAGAAAATCCCCAAAACGGGGATTTTTTTTTATTCTGTTTTTTATAGATAAAAACACACCCCAAAATTTTTGGGGTGTATGTTTTGCAATCTTTTGCATGGTTTAGAAATCAATACCGAATGTCATGCCAAAGCCAAAGCCGTCGGCAACGTCCCATTCGCCATCGTTAACATGATGCATTTCTTTGGTAATAAATGCACCGATAAATTTGGTTTCGTCGATGTTATAGTTCGCACCAAATTTGCCAGTCCAATAGCCATTGCCATCTTCCCAGTTGTCCAGGTCTGCGTGATATTCAACACCGGCAATCAAATTCCATGATTCGTTCAGCAATAATTGTGCGTCCAGACCCAGGCGCAGGGCATGGATACTTTCGAAATCGGTCATTGCATATACATCAGATTTTTCATCGCCCCAATTAAATGATTCTGAATTGGTGTAATCAAACATTACGTGACCAGCAATTGTAAAGCCATTGCCAACATATCCGCCACGTGCACCAACAGACCATGTGTACATCGTGTCTGATTCATCCATAAATGGTCGGTGGTCGCCCCATACAGGTGACATAGAATAGGCCGCCATGAAGTCTGCCTGCCATCCGTTTATGTCAAGCATGCGATAGTTGATTCCCAATGACAAATCACCCCATTGTGAATTTTCAAACCAGTCTGATTGGGACATCGATGTGCCAATAATAACAGCCATGTCAGGGGTGATGCCGTATCCAAATTCTTCGCCCAGTGTTAAAAGGTTTGTGGTTTTAGTATGTGATTCAAGTGTTGTTACGCTGTAAAAATGACCAGAGTCCGGGCGATATAATGGATTATTATCAATAATGTTTGCCGCGTGGGCGCCGGATACTGCAAAAAATGCCAACAATGATGTTAATGCTAGTTTTTTCATGTTCATTCCTTTCGTTTTTTGTTTAACCAAGACTTTTTTTTCATTCAGTCCCGTTAATACAATTTTATCAGGTATCTTTTCCCAGTCGCAAGGTCAA
>JAFNYG010000018.1 GCA_017383325.1 Alphaproteobacteria bacterium
ATGTATTGATATGAATGATGTTCGGTCCATTTTTGCGCGTGGTAATGAACGTATTTGTAATGCCATGGCGCCCAGGAAGCCCAATGATAATAAAATTATCAGCGGAGTTTGTGGCATTGTTGATGGTGTATAAAACATGCTGGCAATTATACTGTATACAAATGCGGTGGATACCAGTATGCAAAATGAAATAAGTGCAAATTTTAATGGTGACCATAATGTCCATGTGGAAAATTTGTTTTGGTGTGTTTTTTTCATGTTTTATTGCCCTTTGTTTTTTATTATTTTATCACAATTTTACCGTTTGATAAAGTTGTAGTATGTGTTGGTTTTATCATTTCTGTAAATTCAGTTTGATGGCTGATAAAAATAAATGTTGTGTCCGGCATGTTCGCAATTGTTTTTGCGATTAATTCTTTGGTCGCGGTGTCTGCGCCGGAATCAGGTTCGTCCAGTATTGCCAGGCGTGGATTTGTTAAAATTAAATGCAACAACATCAGGCGTTTGCGTTCGCCACCCGAAAAGCCGACGTTCATACTGCGATTAAGCCATTCGCGCGGAATGTTCAGATTGTTGCGTGCGGTTTCCAGATGTTCAAGAAATTCGCCCATGGATAAATCTTTGCCGGTTTGAAAATGTGTGTGGGCCGATAACGAGTGTTTTAAGAAACTGATTACCGTTAAGCCGGGGATTTGTGGAACATGTTGGGCGCCTAGAAATAATCCAAGTAATGCGCGAGTTGTAGCGTTTTCGTTTGTAATGTCGCGTCCGTCCAGAATTATTTTGCCCGATGTTATCGTGTATTCTGGGTTGCCGGCGATTGTTTGGACCAACGTCGATTTTCCAGATCCGTTGTGTCCCGACAGCAGATGCCGCGCGCCGTCAGATACGGTCATGCTGATGTTGTTTAATAATTCTTTGTCGCCAAATGATACGTTTAAATTTTTTATTTCCAACATGTCTTTAATCCTTGGACAGTGCCATTTGTATTAATTGTTTAGATTCAACCAAAAATTCCATGGGCAAACGTGATAAAACAGGTGAGGCGGCGGCGCCAATAATTAATGCGATTGCAGAATCTGTTTCAATGCCGGCCATGTTAAGGTAATTTAAGGTCGCAATATCGATTGTGCCGGTGGTCGCTTCGTGCGATTGGGTGTTGTTGTGTCCGTTGTGAATTATCCGGGGTAGGGTGTTTGCAGTAGCCATGGTGCCGATGATGCGACTGTCGCATTTTGATGCGTTCGTGCAGTTGTTGCCGGTAAAAGATACCAGACTGCGAAATGTTTGTGTGGATGCGTCTGTGGCGACGCCATATGAAACAATATTTGATGTGGTGTTGTCGCCAATGTGAATCATTTTTGTGCCGGTATCCGCCTGTTGTGCGCCACGTGTTATTGACAGCGAGAAAAAGTCGCTGTACGCATTGTTTCCGCGCAAAATTGTTGATGGGTATTTCCAGGTTAGGGCGCTGCCAACCTCCATCTGGGTCCATAATATTTTTGCGTTGTTATGGCATATGCCACGCTTGGTCACAAAGTTTAGAATGCCGCCGTTGTTTCGTTTGCCGTCAAAATCGCCAGCAAACCAGTTTTGCACAGTTGCGTACTTGATGGTGGCATTGTCCATCGCGATGATTTCAACAACGCCACTGTGCAGTTGATGATTTGGACGTCGGGGGGCGCTGCAACCTTCCATATAGGTTAATTCTGCGCCAGTGTCCGCAATAATTAATGTGCGTTCAAATTGGCCGATTTTGGCGGTTTCAATTCTGAAATAGCTGGCAAGGTCAATGGGACACTTTGTGTTTGGTGGAATGTAAACGAATGTTCCGTCAGAAAATGTTGCTGCATTTAATGCTGCGAAAAAATTGTCTGTGGCAGGGACAACCGATCCCAGGTGTTTTTTTATCAGGTCTGGATGTTTAATAACAGCGTCGGAAAACGGTAAAAATATTATCCCTAATTTTTCCAGTTCTGCGCTGTATGATGTGTGGACAGAACGACTGTCAATAACAGTGTCTGTTGCCATGCCCAGCAGTGCGCGTTTTTCACTTTCCGGCAGGCCCATTTTGTCATATACAGATTCCAGGTCGGAATTATCAATTATGCCTGGTTCGTTGTAATAGTTTAGGGTGTCGTAATCTATTGGTGCATATTCTATTTCAGCCCAATGGGGTTCGGTCATTGTGCGCCATGCCTGATATGCATCAAGGCGCCACTGCAACAGCCAGTCGGGTTCGTTGCGCTTAGCAGAAATTTCACGGATAAGATTTTCAGACAGCTGTGACATGCGTTAGTTATTTTGGATCGCCAGTTGTTTCGCCTGGGCGAAAAATGTCAATGATTGACCCAACAGGCCGTCTGTAAATGTATTGGCCAGCAGACCGTCAGGTTCGGTTGTTGTTAAGTGATGCAGAAAGTTGTCGGCGCGACGCATGTAATTATCGACGCTGCGGGCGACTTCGGAATCCAGCTTGATTGCGCGACGTAATTTTTCCAATGCAAATGGATTCCTTGCGTATTCGTCCATTATGCCACCCAATGCGCGCCATAATGCGTGTTCAGGGGTGTTGCGTGGCATAATGTCGATGGCCGCCATAATTGGAATTAAGTTTTGTAACAGGTCTTGGTAAATCATTTCAGCGTTTTCGGTGACTGCATTTGTTGCGGATTTGTTTTTTAATATGGATTGCATTTTTACAATAAGAGCGTATTGGTGTTCCTGGGTTTTGTTTATGTCGTTAATTCTGGTGTTGATGCGGTATATGTAAAAATATATGCATGCGCAGAATAAAATAATTATAGAAAAGAGAACAAATGTAATAGTGGTTTCCATAAAAAATCCCCTTAGGTACTGGTTTAATTCTGTGACAGTATAACACCTTTTGCCGATTCGTGCGATTTTATATGTGTAATTAATTTTTTAGTTGATTTATGTGTGTTTTATGTCTTGCACAGATTCGGTCAAATTGTTATAATATCTATTGATTAAGGAAGAATATTCAAGGAAAGGAAGCGTTTTATGTTCCGTAAAATTTTGATTATTGCCATGTTTGCAACTGCGGCGGGGTATTGTTTCGCAGCGCCGTCTTTGCCTCAGGTTGTCACGTCTGAGGTGTTTTATGATCAGGAAAGACTGGTTCAGGATGGATATGTAGATGAAGTGCAGGCGGATGAATATGCGATGCCGGCTAATGTGCCTGCGTGGCCGTTGGTGGGGTCGGATGCAGATGTAGAGGTTTCGTGTGAGGGTGGTGCATGTTCTAAGCCAAAGCAAAAAGACAATATTCGTATTGTGTCCAAGATAGGTGCGGATTTAGTTGTGGAAAATAATTTTAATCTGGGGGCACGTGGTGAGTTTGCGGGTTGGTCTGGTGGGGCAAATATGTTGCATGGTAATCAGATTCCTGTGGGTTTTGATGATGAGTGTGGTTCTAATTCTGAAATGTCGTTGCTGCATCGTGAGGTTTTAGAAGACGATGGTGGAAATGTGTTGGCTGTGTCGCGCAGTGGGCGCAAGAATTGTGGTAAGTATGCAGATGGGTATGAAGCGTTTGCGGTTCGTAATGGAATGAAAGTGGAAGAGGCTGTAACAGAGGTTGAGGGCGCAGGTGGTGTGCTCAATGGCGAGGCGGGTGAATTTGTAGAAGAGACGGAAATTGCAGTTGATGTTTCGGCAGATGCTGAGGCGCCGGTAAACCTGACGGATCAGGTGCGGTCATGGGTTGTGGCAAATGGTCAGACGTTGCGCGAAGTGTTGCAGTCGTGGTGTGATAAAGAGGGATGGGATTTGGTTTGGACAACATCGCGTGAATATCCGATTGAAGCCAGTGCAGTATTCAAAGGGCGTTTTGTTGATGTGGCGTCTGCGTTGGTGCGAAATTTTGGACGTGCGACACCAATCCCATATGCGAAATTCTATAAAGGTAATAGAGTGTTGGTGATTTCAACAGGTGAAGAATAATTGCGTAGTGCAATTGATGTAGGAGATGTGAAATGAGAAAATCATTAAAGTTTTTTGTCTTGTGTGGGCTGGTCTTGGCAACGGTGACAGGGTGTGCAAAGCGTGAGTCTGCCAAGGTTGCAGCATCTGTTGATCAAGATTTTATAAATGCGTATGATGCGTTTGAAA
>JAFNYG010000019.1 GCA_017383325.1 Alphaproteobacteria bacterium
AAACTTTTAACACAGTGGGCAAATAATACTTTGGCTGCTTCTGGTGCTGTGCATGGTCGTGTCCACCCTGGCTCCTGCGGCCCACGCCGCGAACTGGACCAAGGGCGTTACTTGCAACCCTGTGGCTAAGTGCATCAACCCTTGTGGCATGTTTTTGGTTCGACATCCGTTTTGGTTTTAATCTATTTTCATCTGCACACTGGCGCCATCTGGCATACATGCAGGCATCGCAAAATCCTGTTGCACCCGCATTTTACATATCCATGGTTATGGCCGTAGCAATTGTTATGCTTGGTCTACACATATTACTGCGCCCACGTTTTAAGAAATTTAAAATGCCCATACGAAACCTGTATTCACGCCCGAAAAAGCCCACATCTACGCCACAGCCCCCAACACCGACGCCACCCCCCACCCCGACCCCAGAACCCACACCTGCGCCACAAACCGACACGCCTGGACTGTCACGTCCGCCGCGCTTAAACATATCTGTCACACCACAATTATACAGTGCCCCAACCCCCAACCCCCAGTCATCCGCCACATCAGACACATCCGACTGGCCTGAAATTCGTGAAATTTTTGAATCCACTGGTTATACGTTAAAGCCCACACCAAAAATCGGCAATCTGCAAACATCACTGTTTGCGATTGGCACAAATGAAACATTATGGATTGGTGCCGTTGGTGTTCCCACATCTGCCATGCAAACCGCGATTGATACCATCGGCCAAATATTTTCTGACACATTGGACGATATTGTAATAAACATCAACGGCTTTGTCGTATTTCCCCCTGACATAGTCGCCCCCAGTGCCCCCCAAATATTAACATTTGACACCCCCGGCGCATTACGGCAATATATGAATGAACATAAAAATCCACCACTGGGCACAGAAGACATCGAAAACTTTGATGCATTCTCGGCCTATATATCAACAGTAATAGATTACATTGGGAAGATTTAATGCAATTAAACGCGAGCACCGCAGAAAAATTAATTTCAGATATGGGGATGTCAGACCTGCCCCTGACCGAGGTTCGCCCCACCCCATCCCATGTACCATCAGACTGGTTTTCCCGCTATAAGACATTATGCCATGAATTTATGTCATCATTAACGGATTCTGTTGAAACATTGGCATTTATGAACCTTAGCCAGGATGAATTTATGAATATAATAACTGGACGCGATCTGCCCCAGAACATATCCATCCGTTTTCGCGTCCCCTTGATGTGGGGTGGCCGTCTGGAAACAGACAATTTATTTATGTGCTGGACATACCCGCATTCATATAACATGGATCGATTTATAATAATGCAGTCTGGCGCCACCAGCATATGGTTACCCAACCCAACCAAGAAGATATATCTACCCGCACACACCGCCGGCGGTGGTGATGGTGGAAATGCGACAGAAGATCGCCTGGCGCAAATCGGCGCACAAATCGCAGGCAATCGCGACATCTGAACAAGACGGACAACACAATGACAACAGACGAATTTTTGGCACATATAAAATCACGCGGGGCGCAATTTTCCCCCGCCATTGCGCCCAGCCAAATTGGCCTGACCAACACTGCACTGCAACAGCGTCGTCGTGCAATGTTACCTGCATTTATGTCCGAATTGTACACCAGAACCGGCGGCATTATTCTGGGCAACGGATGTATTTTTGGCCCAAACGAAATCCCCCAGGGACTACGTTTTCCAATTCCATCGATAACCAAGGTAAACGAAGACATGTCATCGATTTCACAAACAATTGGCAAAACCATATTTGGTCGCAATGATTTATTCTGGTTTGCCTTTGACGCATTTGGCGTATGTTATATGTTGGACAACCTGACCCTGTCACCATTGCGCAAATACGACGATCCATATCGTGCGCTGACCGATTGTTTAATTGCAGGAAAGATATAAAACCATGAAAAAATTATCTGTATCTTTGTCTGGTCATCAAACCAGCATAACCCTGGAACCAGAATTTATAGACGCGCTGCATGCGTTGGCTGCACGCGCCGGCAAACCAATTGCCCAAATAATAAATGAAATTGACCAAGCGCGCACACCTGACAAAAATTTATCATCTGCAGTACGCGTATGGGTATTGAACCAAATGATACTGCGCATTGCCCCATGTCAATAAATCAGCCCGCATTGCGGGCCAATATTTTTTAATCTCTACTTTGCTTTTCTTTCGTTCTGCGACAATATATACATTTTATTACGCAAACAATTACGCATATTATCAAAACAGGTTCGAAAATTTTTCTTTTTACGAATCTGCTTGTTATCCAAACATGTTTCTTTAGTATCTGATGTGCTTATCTTATATACACACTTGTCATCATTTCCACCGCCGTTCCCAACAGAAACATTCTTTAACAACGCAAAGTCATTTGCCAATTGCTTTGCAACCTCAGAATTAACGTTATCTGCATTACCTGTCTTTTCTGATATCACACTCATATTATCATTCAGACACTGTAAAACATCTGCCGGCAACAGTTCACTATTACAATTCTTAACATCTGCCATATGAATATTTCTGTCATTCGACTGGAACCCATCTTCTGAAATTCCATACGCGCTTCTTGAATCACCTGAACTGGTCACTGCCCCTGCGACATTAAATTTGGTTGTCAGCACCGCCTTTTCCAATTGTGTTTTCAATCTGCGCAACATAGATTCCATCTGTTCATATTGCCGATACATCTGCTGTGTTATCAGTGTTGTTTTCATTGCGATAACATCACGCATAAGCTCTTTGTCTGCACCACTTGGATTTTTTGTTGCACCAATATTATAGGCATGTGTTGAACACAGCGCCAATTCCGCCACAATTGCATCATTTTCATCAATTTCGCATCCATTGTCCGCCACCGCCGGTGTCACCAACACCAGTCCCACAAACATCCCGGCCAAAATATTTTTCAACACTTTCATTTCTTTTTTATTTATTAACCAATTTTTTATCTTGACATTTATAATCATCCGGTTCGAAAACAACACCATCACAATAACATTTACCATCAGCCTTAAACACTCCATCCGCATCTTCGCAATCTTTATGACGTTTCTGCCGCGAAGCATCTTCAGTATCCTCATTATCTTCACTCGCTGCGCGTTCATTAAGTTCTTTCTGTCGTTTCTCATACTCCACATTACTCAATATATCATCGCCAACATACACACAATTATCACTGGTCAATTCGCAACGCTTCTCCTTTTCATTCCATTCAACCTTACAACCACTTGGCGCCAGATTCATCCACCTGTTACAGATTTCCTTTTTGCCTGCGGCAGCTATAATTTTACCATTGTCCAACCCTGTATCAATTGCCCCTGATGCAATTGGCCCGCCATAGTACCTTGTTTGTGCCAACTGTTCATTTTTTACACAAATCTTTTTTGGTAATTTCTTAGACTGCACTGCAGTTAACAAATTCTGATATCCCGTCGGTGTCAGTGCACAATATTTCAATCGTTCTGTTTCTGCATCATACTTTGCACCTGAAAATCTATTTGACCCCAGTGTTTCTGGTGCATCCTGCAAAATAATACGCTCCAGCGTGTCCAAATCCAATGTTGTCCCTTTTTTGCTGTTACGACGTCCAAATATTGCGATTGATTCCAGCGATGATGTTGCGCAACCAACACGCACCAATCGATCCCCTTCGTCATTTTCCTCTAACCATTCACGCAACACCGGATCATTATCACCACCACCCGCAATCAACTGGGTCAATGTACAACGTGAATCATCCTGGGGTGGCACCGCCATCTTTACCGTACACTCCTGTCCCCCCTTGACAACACCACGTTTTACCGACCGTCCATTCTTGCACGTATCGTTTGTATAATGTTCAACTTCGTGCTTTTCACCGGTGCCTGTACACAAAAACTTGCCCCACTGGTTGCACGCCCCGCTTAACATCATAATGACATCAGAAACATCCACACCAACCGCCAACGCCATTTCCAATCCCTCGTATGCTTCGTCCAGGATTTCATCATAGGGTTCAAAGAACGCATGTGCCTTTTCCTTGAATATTTTGACACGTTTTGGTCCTGCGCAATTATTCCCACGCGAATCACAGCCAGCATAATCGAACGCTTCATCCATTGTGACCTTTAATGTCTTCAATGCATTTTCCGCTGCCTCGATCTTGGTCAATATTTGACCAGAAATTTGCTTTCGCACTAAAATATCCGGATCGACACCATTTTCTGCG
>JAFNYG010000020.1 GCA_017383325.1 Alphaproteobacteria bacterium
ACTTGCAAATCTGCATTTTTATGCTATAAAACTTATATACAATAATTAAAAGGCAAACAATATGGCAAAAGATTCAGCGAAATATACAATCAGTCAGGTTTATGATATCGCAAAAACAATCATCAACGATAAAACAATCAAGGGTTCAAAATCCCACAATTCGTATTCTACAAACTATATCTTCAAAAAAGACGATTTGTTCTTGAAAATTTACGCACCACATGGTGGTCGTGAATGGGATGGCGATTATGATAAGTGGGATTACAATACCGGTTATATTCAAATAACGGATGAACATGGTACTCTTTTTGCCGAAACAAAATATAACGTTGGCCGTGCGATGACGCGTTCACGTTTGAATCCAATTTCTATATTAACACGTCTGCGTGCGCCATTATTCTTTCACCTTATTGACTTGGCGGAAAAACGTGACCTGGATCAAAAAGAAACAATAGAATATAAAATTGCGACTTTGCGTATGAAAACACGATAAAAAGGATGACAAATGTCATTTACACAGGAAAACGAAACCAATTTGCATACTGGGCCAGATGGAAAATTTTGCGATGGCTGTGACAAGCGTTGTGAATTTGGTATTGATTATTTCTATCGTCATACGAAAAGACTGGAAGAATGGTTTTGTCCAACCATAGACGGCCAACCAATTAAGCAGTACAAGGGGCCAAACGGTCAGATAATTGATGCGACCAGAAAGGCACCATATGAAGATGGCGTTAAAAAGTCTGCGAAACAACAGGCAATTGAACTGGCACATAAAATTGTAAAATTCTGCGACCATTACAAGACACGATAAAGGAAACCAAAATGTCATTTACACAGGAAAAAGAAACAAATTTGCATAATGTATCCGATGGAACGGCTTGCGATGGCTGTGATAAACATTGTAAACTTGGCTTTCATCACTTTACAGCATTGGGCGGCAAGGGAACTGAAACATTGTGTTGTCCAACCATAGACGGTCAGCCAATCAAGCGGTACAAGGGTAAAAACGGCGAAATATTTGATGCAACTCAAAAGTATTATGTTTTTTCTTTTATTGATATTGAATGTGCAAAGGAACGGATAAACAGACTGGCACAGATAATCGTCAAATAGTGCGACCACTACAAGACACGATAGAAACAACAAAGTAAACATACCGCCCAAATCGGGCGGTTTTTTTTAATGCAAAATGAAACCGAAATACAAAATCATTGCGGACGATAACGACATAACCGAACTGATACATAGCCGTCTGATATCGTTAAGTATCAGCGATGAAATCGGGATTGTGTCCGATACGATGACAATGGAACTGGACGATAGGGATTCAGCATTCGCACTGCCATCGTCTGGTGCTGTGCTAAGCGTTGCGATGGGGTATGACGAACTGTACCCGATGGGACAGTTTGTTGCAGATGAAATAGAACTGAACGCATCGCCACAGACGTTAACCATAACCGCACGTGCATCAAACTCTAACCTGCACGATATGGGGGAATTCAAAGCCCCAAAGACAGAATCCTGGGACAAGAAAACCCTGACCAGCATCGTGCAGGCCATCGCCGGCAGGTATGGTATAACGGCTGCCATATCTGCCACCTTTGCAGGCATTCAGATTGACCACGTGGATCAGACCGAGGAAAGCGATTGCGCATTTATCCAAAGGTTGGCCAGCGACTATGGCGCAGCAATCAAGATTGCAGGTGGCAAACTGATGTTTATAGATCCGCTGACTGGCAAATTCCCAGACGGATCGCCATTGCCAACGATACCGGTAACCACGGTGTCCAGCATGCGCCTGCGAATAACGGAAAGGAATAAATACGGAAAAGTATCGGCAAAATACTATGACGTGAACAAAGCAGAAGAGCAAGAAATCACAGTTGGCACATCACCACCAACATACCAACTAAGGGACACATACAGCAATCAGCAGCAGGCACAACTGCAGGCCCAGGCCAAATTGAATGAAATAGCAGATGGTACATACGCACTGACAGTTGAAATGCCAGGCAACCCAATGCTGGGGGCAGAAAGTGTGATTGATATTCAGGTTGGACGGCCAGAGTTCAGGGGCAAGTGGGTAATCAAATCCTGCCGGCACACAATGAACAGTTCTGGCTATAAAACAAGTATAGAGGCAACGAGAACCAGGGAGGTAACCGATGGTTAAACAACAGGAACGAGAGGGATTCAAGATGAGAGTGGACGGCAGACTTTTATACGGCCTGATGGCAGCATTGGTCGGCTTTGTGGTTCGTGCAGAATCACACCACGCATCGGTAAACACCAGGTTGGCACAACTGGAACATAGGACCGATACCCTGGAATCAGACTTGAAGATAATCAAGGAATCCCTGTACGAAATCCGTGGGGACGTAAAAATCTTAATCAAAGGGGCAAACTGATGAAAAACGCAATCACATACATAGCCAAGATATTTAGTGACAAGAACGGAAACCCATCTGCGAAACGATATGCCTGTGCATTATTCGGCATAACGGCAGTCGTGCTGGCAGCATGCGGATTTGGGGTTGAAATAGTCGCACTGTTCGTGGCGGCTGCACTGGGGGAAAACATAACAAGTTTATTCGAAAGAAAGGAAAAGAAATGAAACGCAAACCACCAAGGGGAATAAGAAACAACAATCCAGGGAACATAAGATACACCGGCACACAATGGGCCGGTTTATCTTTGCCACCATCAGATGGCGAATTCTGCATATTTACAGAACCAAAATGGGGTATTCGTGCGCTGGCCAGGGTCTTGAAAGTATACCAGACCAAATACGGCATCTGCACAGTATCAGGCATAATCAGACGGTGGGCTCCATCATTTGAGAATGACACCGCAGCATACGTCAAAAGCGTGTGCCACCAAACCGGCTTTGGGTCCGGATCGGATCTGAACCTGTTTGACAACGACACAATGTTGGCACTGGTAAAGGCCATTATTCAACACGAAAACGGCCAGCAGCCATACAGCAACGAAGAACTGTTGGAGGGCATACGATGCGCATAAAAGAATACTGGAACAAATACAAAGCATACATAATCGCCGGTGCGGTTGCGCTGGCTTATTTAATCGGCATAAAGAAAGGAAAAGACCATGAAAAAACACGCCAGACTAAGACGGTTTTACAGAACGTACAAAGGGCTAATAAAGCTAGGGATTCTGTTGCTAATAATCCTGATGTTGTGCAACGGTTGCACAAAAAA
>JAFNYG010000021.1 GCA_017383325.1 Alphaproteobacteria bacterium
GCCAATGAAATTTTTGTTTTGTCTGCGGTAATGCTGGCGATGTTTACGGGGTGCGCAAAACGTGAGTCTGCCAAGGTTGCTGCGTCCGTAGATCAGGACTTTATTAACGCGTATGATGCGTTTGAAATGGCAAAAAATCCACGGGCCAAGGTTGCAAGTGGTGACACGGTTTCTATGTCCGAAGGTGTGTGGCTGGGGAATAAATCGATGGTGTTGGAGCATCGAAATAATTTGCCAGCAAAATTTGAAACAGATACAGGGGTGACTATTTTATTAGACGAGCCTGTGTCACTGCAGGTGTTGGCAAATGATATTTATTCGATTACGGGGATTCCTGTTAAAATTGATGGACAGGTGTCATCTGATAAACTAAAAAAACAGGTTAATGTTGCATATACTGGTAAACTGTCCGGGCTGTTAAGTCAGGTTGCAACAGATTTAGATTTGTTGTGGTATTATGATAAAAATTCAATTGTTTTCTATGAAACGGAAACCAAGACATTTACTTTGTATGCTTTGGGGACCGAGGTTGCGTATCAGACATCCGTATCAACAGATGATGCAAATGAAGTATCATTAGAATCAACACTGAAAGAATGGGATGAAGTAGAAAAGGCAATTTCGTCAATTATAGGCAAGGCAGATAATGCAGACTTTACCGTGTCACGCAGTTTGGGAACAATCACAGTTACGGCGTCGCCATCGGTGTTGGCGCGTGTTGGTGAATATATTGAACGCCAAAATAAACGGTTAAGCCAGTTGATTACGATTGATGTTAAGGTGTTACAAGTTACAATTTCTAATGATTCAGCATTTGGTTTGAATCTGGCGGCGGCGATTAATTCAACATCTGGATTGAATATCGTTGCAAATCCAAAGAATAATTTGGCATCGACCGAGGCCAGTTCAATGAATATCGCAGTGTTGTCAAATACGGTTTCGGCGCTGACAGGTGCGACGCATACGGAAGGTGGGACGTTGGTCGAAGGTGCATATACCCAGGATCAGATTATGAATGGTTCACTGGCAGGGGCCGCGGGCAGTAATGCATTGATTGAGGCATTGGCCAAACAGGGCAAGGTGTCTTTGGTTACAAATGTTGGTGTGACGACGCGCAGTAATCGTGTTGCGCCGGTCAGCAATACGCGTACCACAGGATATATCAAGCGATTTGAATCACGCAATTTTACAACGGTTGAATCCAGTACAGTTGATCAGGATGATTTAGAGACTGGGTTTACAATGCAGTTGTTGCCGAACGTATTAGAAAATGGAAAGATATTGTTGTTGTTCCGTATGTCTGTGCGTGAATTGTTGCGTATGTCAACCCAGACAATTGGCGAAGTGACATTGCAGTTGCCAGAAGTGGAAGAACGCAGCTTTATGCAAGAAGTCATCATGGAATCTGGCCAGATGTTGGTGGTATCTGGGTTTGAAAAACAGACGAACGAAGATACGCGTTATGGGTTGGGGGATCCGGACTTTATGGCGCTGTCTGGTTCGCGTGAAACATCTGCCACGCGCGAGGTATTGGTTGTTATATTGACGCCACAGGTTTTGGTTAGCCCGATGGATGTAGAACGCAGCATTCAGCAGCATTGGGGTGCGCCGTTGAATTAAGGTGTTGTGCGGATAAAAAAAATCGCAATCATGTAATGGTTGCGATTTTTTTATTGTTAAAAATTTATGTGTTTTACGTGTGTGTGGGGTGGGGCATGCCAGGCCGGGGGGATAGAAGTTTGTGCAAAGTTACGAATGCTGTTGCCACCTGGCGGCTTTGCCTTATTCCTGTCAACAGAGGAGAACTGGACGCGGATAATCTGGATGAAAGATAGACGCAATAAAAAAAGCCTCATTACCGTGTAAGCGGGAATATAGTGTGTCGTGGGCATTTTTCTTTTGTTGTTTAGTAGTGCTTTATTTGTTCCTGCGGGGCAATGGATATCCGCCCCGGGCCCCGCGCAATCGAATGTTTGCGTGGGTGGAACCAAGCGGGTATGACGCGTGGGGGCGGAAATGACAAGAAAAAAAGTTTGGATGACGATATGGGGGGGCTGAAAAAAATCCCACCGTTTGGTGGGATTTCGTCTTCCATCATCTGTTTTATTGGATACCGACGCGGAACTCATCGCCCCAAGTGGCAACCCGTTGGCCGCCAATTGTGCATTTTATGTCTTCGAATCCGTTTTTTATCTGATTCTTTTTTACAATGTTACTGGTGATTAGGCCGCCAGTGGTTCCCAATACCACGCCTGCGATTGAATCTGATACCAAACGTGCGGTGTTAAAATTGCCATCGGCATCGCGCCATACACTTCGTTCTGTGCGGAAGCTGTTGTGTATTTTTGTCAGGCGGCTGTGTATTGCGGTGATGTGAGTAAAGCTGGCGGCTTCCTGTTGGGCTGCGGGGTTGTTGGCGGTGCATTTCTGTATAGCGGCATCAATTTTGCCTTGGTCGAAATTTGTGTCATCTGTAATTTTCGTATTTGCGTCATCTGTATTATTCGTAACGGTCCGTAAATATTTAATGTATTCGTCAAATAATTTATCCGCATCACAGTTTTCCAGGTTGTGCTTAGCCTTTAATTCGCGAAGAAAAATTATGGTGCGATATTTGTCGGTTGCCTGTGGGTATGTAAATACAACCTCAACAGTGCGCCATGCTGTGTTATCTGATGGGTTACCTGGATTCGTTACATTATTATGAGATTCGCCTGCTGATCTCTCATATAAGGGTATGTTTTCGTTGAATTTTCCGTGCTTTTTAATGAGGTCGCCGATGGCGTTTGCTCTGTTGTAGGCCAGCACAGAATTGTACCCTGGGGTGCCTAGGTTTGATGCAAATCCAAGAATTTCTATCCCTATAATATCGTTTGTTAGTTTTTTATCTAATAGTTGGTTTATTTGTGTTTTGCAGGCATCTGGTACATTAAAATCCCCTGTGGTAAAGTTTTTTATAACTAGTGCGTTTTTTGATTTGCTCGACATGTAGATTTCCATGTCGCAAGACGGGCTGTCTGCATATGCCGGTATGCATACAGTTGCCAGCAATGATATAAATAGAATAATTTTTTTCATGAGTGTCCCCCCCATTCCTTGGTTTTATTCCACAGCAAGTTTGTGGAATTTTGGATTTTGTAAATTTTCTGTCCTTGATATTTTATCACATTTATTGCGTTATTCCAAGGATGTTTTTGTGGTGATGTGTTGCATTTTGTCGATATGAATATGTCCCAATTAGGGGGGGATAAAAAAAATCCGGCGGTTGCCGGATTTATTGCGTATAGCGGTTTTTTTATTTCTTTTTCTTGGCCAATGTTTTCATGTGCCCCAGGAATGTGGCTGTGTATTGGGTCGCAGACCAGACGGATGCCAATAATGAAAACCACAATCCCCAGATACCAACCTGTGGCAGGATGTAAATCATGTACATCAGTGTGCGACTGTCGGTTTCGGGCGTAATTAACGAGCCAAGCGCGAATATTAATAAAAATGCCGCAATGGAAATCATTTGCAATGTGGTCTTGATTTTTCCCATGGAAAAGCGTGCCTTGGGTACGGGCATTTCGATTTTCTGGGTGCCAAGAAATTCACGCAGGCCAGATATGTATAATTCACGCGCAATCATGATGATTACAGGAACAACAACAAACCAAACCGGCATCATTACCGATAACATAATCAGTGTATTTACAACCAGTAATTTATCGCCAATATGATCCATTACACCGCCAATCTTGGTGCAAACATCATATTTTCTGGCCAGGTAACCGTCAAACCAATCGGACATCGCCGCCAGGGCATATAAAATAAATGTTGTCCAATACATTTGAAACATTAATGTTGGGATAATCGCAAACGACGCAGCAATGCGGAATGCGGATAGGAAGTTTACAAAGAATTTCATATAATTTCTCCTTTGGTTGTCAATATATGAATGGGTGTATTATATCACTTATGAATGAAAATGGGCATATATTTTTTCTGCGATATTATCCCCAAGGCCTGGGACATGTTTTAATGCGTTAAGGTCGGCATCAATAATTGCGCGTGGGGATCCGAAATGTTGCAGTAATGCGCGCTTGCGCGATGGGCCAATGCCATCGATTTCGTCCAGTATGGATGCGGTCATTTGCCGTGCACGTGTGTTGCGGTGATATGTGATTACAAACCTGTGCGCTTCGTCCCGGACCGCACGTAACATTAAAAACAGGGGCGAATCCTTGGGCAGGTCGCGGTGTATTGTGCCGTCTGGCATAATAAAATGTTCGTCGCCGTCACGGACAATGCCCTTGGTCACGCCAAATACAGGAATGTCACCGGCCGCACGTTTGGCAATGTTCCACTGTGCCATGCCACCGTCGACAATTATCAAGTCCAGTTTCGGGCCGCGTTCGACGGCGCGTCTGACAAATTCAGACATCATGGCAATGTCATTGCCAGCACGCGATTTGTCCAATAATTTAAAGTGTCTGTATCCTGATTTTTCAAATCCGTTGTGCCCGAATGTTATCATCGCACCAACGGGCTGTTGGCCAAACAAGTGCGAATTGTCAAATACACCCACCAGCGTTATTTTTATTCCCAACCATTTTTCCAAATCAGATACATTTTTGTCCCAGTCTGAAATCGCGCTGTACGCATTGTTTTGTGGCCTGCCGCGGTTTGATGTGTGTGTTAATGCCGCGATTTTGTCACGTGTGGCGGCCGCAGATTCAAAATCCATGTTTGCAGAATATTGATGCATTTGTCGGGTCAGATCGGCGA
>JAFNYG010000022.1 GCA_017383325.1 Alphaproteobacteria bacterium
GCTGTATTTGCAACGCCTGATTTTGCTCGTGCAAGAAATTATTCGTGTATGCGATTGATAGCAGACGGATGGAAATCCCCAAGAACAAGTGATATCTTGTATGTTCAAAAATTAAGCCAAGATATTTCTGGCAAAAAAGCATATATATACGAATTAGACTCTGACGGTTTTGAGTGCGACATCGATGGGACTTATTATTCCTTGACGGACAAACCAATTAAAAGAGTTATTGAAATTGATGTTATACAGGAAATAACAAGTGGAAACATAAAAGTATACGTTCTAAAACCGGGTATAGATTGTCCACAAGACCGTAGCGATATATGGACAGAACTTGTTAATAACAAGGATAATTTTGAATTGTATAAGCCTGTTTCAAAAAATCTTGATATGTCGCTTTTATCACAAATGAAAGATTTAGGGATTAATAAATAATCTAAAAAAGTTCGAAAGTAGCGTAAAATCGCCACTTTTTTAATTCTAACTTTCGAACTCGATGAAAGCATTAGAAATCAAAAGAAAACTTGCCCCGATGGGCAAGTTTTGAAACTTTGGTTGGGGCAGCTGGATTCGAACCAACACTGACGGAG
Organism: Alphaproteobacteria bacterium; assembly: GCA_017383325.1. The sequence continues at coordinate 591 of JAFNYG010000022.1, forward strand.
TCAGAGTCCGGAGTTCTACCGTTAAACTATGCCCCAATGCGACGCGGATTATAAGGCCTTTTTATTCCCAATGCAAGTAGAAAGTTAACCCCATGTAAAAAATATGTAAAAATTTTTGCAAAACGAAAGCACTTTTACACATGTAAAATATGTATTTACTATGCACCAAAACAATTGTCAACGACTTGATTTTACATAAAAAAACACCACATTTCCGCCACTTTTAATTTTCCTAGACAATTGTTCCGCTAGTCCGCCGGTCTGGGAAACGCATAAAAATTCACCACATCCTATGTAAAACCGGGATATTTTCACCCATCTTTCACCCTCATCCACCCCAACACACCACAGGCCCCAATATGTAAAAATTGTGTAAAAATTCATACAGATATATGATATAATTCAAGCGAATGTAGTCATGCGATATATTACCCTGTTTTTTATAATTTTCCCATTTGTGGCATCGGCAAATATATTGCCGTTGGATGATGCGTTGCGTGCCACATACACCGCATGCGTGGGCATTGATGATGAATTAGCCGACCTGAAAACAATGGCCGGGATAAATACTGCGATAACATCTGTTGGAACGGCGGCCGGCATTGGTGCAACCGTAACGGGATTCGTAAAACAATCCAAAGACAATCAAGCCGAAGAGTTAGAAAAACTTATCAAAGAACTGGAAGAATTAGAGAAAAACGCAATCTATCCCACCGATGCCGAACAACAGGCGTTTCTGGCAGAGTTTGAACAATCCTATGACATTGCAATAAAAGATATAGATGGCACACAGGCCGAGTTAGATAAATTAACCAAACAATCTAAAAAACTGGGTAATTGGCGTACCGGTTTAATGACGGGCGCAACTGCAACCAATGTGGCCGGCGCAATTATTGCCGGCACGAACAAGGTGGATGGCGACCTGAAAACGCAAATAGACAATTGTATCGGCAGTGTCAAAACCCTGCAAAATTCCATTATGCAGGCACGCATAAATGGCGAAGATATATCTGAGGCACAATCAATCGCGTCCGCATGCGGCGAATATGAATATGTTGATGTGTCCAAAATAAACAATCGTGCTAAGGGCGCAATGATATCATCCACCGTTGGTGCCGCAACTGGATTGGCCGGAACCGTCACATCCGCAATGGCAAACACGGACAAAACACGCAACGATAATACAGATGCCGGAAAACAGAAAGAAAAGAATCTAAATACTGCGACAAATGTACTGGCCATTGGAACAACGGCGGCATCCGCCACCGCAACCGTATTCAATGCAACACAGATAAGCGCAATTAAAAAAGTGGCCGCAGTTGCCGAAAAGTGTACGGGGGTATTAAAATGAAGAAAATAGCCCTGACATTATTATCCCTGTTTTTGATAACACCATGCTTGGCGAACATACATATAAATCCATCCACGGTGGAATCTGTTGTCAAAGAATTCGTGCCGGCCGACAAAGTGGTTTCTGTAATCAGCGAATATAACAATCAATTAAAGGCTTCAAATGGTGCCGGCATTTCTGCCCAAAAATTATGGAACATTTGCGCCATTGCCGGTTGGGACATAAAAAAGCCAAACGGCAAATCACAATGTCAAAAATTTGTAAATGCGCTGGTAAAAAAATCCAGCATTAAGTTCTATCATGCCTGCGCCAAAGGAAACAAAGGAAAAACTGGTTATATTTGCGTTGACGATTTCTTTACAAACAAGTTTTATGGCGGAACCCAGGTCAATTTGACCCCAGGCCAAACATTGGCCAAGGAATACGCACGCCTGAAACATAATGACAGTACGGTTCAATGCAGAAACAAATTTGACCCAGGCACTTTGGACGATACCCTGATGTGCACGTCCCATAATAAAAACGCTTACTATGAATTCGTGTTTGACGATTTAGAAGAACCAAAAGATAAAACAATCCAAGACAGTGTTCAAAACGCAATCTGTCGTATGTATGATGCAAAACCAACCACGGCCGGCTGTGCAGGTGGCGGCACAAATGTCAGTGGCACCGCCACATGTTGGTCTGCATCCTGTGCGGCAGACAGTGCAAAATGCGCAAAAATTAACCAATCCATGGCAAAATTTGGATATTCTGCCATATACAAAGACAACAAGTGCGAAATCAATTTCAACAGCATAAACAACAAAAGCAAACTAAAAACAGCATACGGCATAGATAACTTTGTATTCTGTCATGGGATTCAGGTTGCAAATGCACCAAATGTCGAAACATACCTGAAACAATATGTTGCCGAACGCGCGGGTGTATCGGCATCATCTGTCAAATGTGATTCTGGGTTTAATACATATACCGGCACAGGCTGTACAAGAAACGGCATAACCGATTTCAAAGATGACATAAAAACATGTCGTGTTGGCAACAACCAGATTGATTTTGTCTTTGATGATATAAACGAAAAATGGAAGAAAACCGTGAAGGGCGGCGTTCAGGGAATGTCCTGTATCGTAACCGGTGGCACATACAGCGGCAAACGTTGTATCGGCTTGGGCGAACAACAATGCAACACCCTGCGCCAATCAAATTTGAAAGAATGCCCTGAATGTAAAGCCGCCAAATGGGATAAGGAAACGCAGAGCTGTTTATTACCATCATCAAAATCTGCCCAAAATTTACAAAAAGGTGTAAATATAGGTCTTATTGTCGGTGGTGCGGTCGTTGGTGTTGCTTTAACAGTTGTAACCGCTGGCGCGGCCGGCGCACCGGTAACGGCAATTGTTCTGACCGGTATTGAAACTGTTGGTGCCGGTATAGAACTGACCAGTCAATTAAAAATCAACGGAATTGCAGACGATTTCTTGGTTGAAAGTAATAAATGCAAAAACGCAACATGTGCCAAGAAAATGCTGTCACAAAACCTGCAACGCATGGCAAATTATGCCAACGATATGACCGCGGCCGAGGCGGACGCAGTTGACAGCGAAATGGCACGTTTGGCAAACCTTATCCCAGACGATGACGAAATCTGGGCAACAATGTTGGCAAATGGTACAGATATGGCGGATAATAAACTGGGATTCTTTGATACCGATTCCTGGGAACCGGAACAGGTCTGGCGTGCGGTTGGCATTGGCCTGCAACTGGCATCGGTGATAACCGGTATTACCAAATGGGCGATTTCAAAATCCAGTCGCATAGCCAAAAGTACCACCGCCATTAAACAGAAATTCACACGCGCCATACAATCCATAGACAATGCGCCAGAGAACACATTGACAACTGCTCAAATGGCTGTCAAGCGCCAGCTGCCCAACAAAACAAAGGCCATAGCCAATGCAAACAAATTGGATATAATAGACCCCAGCAAATTGACCGGCGACGATATAATATACTATGATTTATGGAAAAAATATGCCCCACGAAATCAGCCGTTTGATGATTTCAAGGCAATGGGAACATTGGATGAAATTCAAGAAATGTCAAAAAGTTGGATTCCGTGGGAAGATATAGAATATAGAAACCAACTGATAAAACGACGGGTTGAATTTTTGCAGGCTAATAAAGAAGCAATGAATCTTTTTCAGTCAACACGTTCGTTTGATGCGGTGGCAAAACAGTATCCTTACTTTGCAAATATTTTACGGCAAGAACGAGAACTTTATGCGAAAGGGGTGCCGGAGTTATCTAGTGGATTTGCAGGCAATTATTCAACGTTTAATCCAGAGCTCAGAAATTTTGTTCGCCAAAGACAAGATTTAACATCTATGCAAGACAAAATCGAAACAACAGAAGAGATATATAAACGTTTTCTTAATCAATCAGTTGTGGACGAAGTTGCAAGTCTGCGTGCGGAACAAATCGACTATCTAATCAACAGTAATCCAACTTACAAACGGTACAAGGACAGATTTGATTATCTAACACCAGAAGAAAAGCAAAAATTCGCAACGGATTTAATTAGAGATATAGAAGAGTTAAATGGGGTTGACGTACAACTTTACACGAAAGTGCTACAAGATGATAATTTGCCAGAAGGCGTTGATGCGTTCTATCGCAAAACGCATGATGAAAATTGGCAACTACTAAAAAGCGAGACGCATATGGATTTTCGTAAAAAGCAAACATTTGAATCTTTTATCCAAGATTTATCGCACGAAGTTGGTGGGCATGCCATAGACTATGAAAATCCAAATGCCGGCGCATTAGGTGCCCAACTGCAAAACACGATTGCGTCCCGATCAACTGTTCAATCTGACGTAGATTACGACGCATATACAAAGAATGCAACAGAACAATCTGCATACAGAATTGGGGCAGCAACAGCCAAGACACAGCATGTAAACAGACTTATCGTCCAAGAATTTGACCCATATAAAGGATTCTTTGATTCTATGTTAGAAAGAGGGGGAAGTGACACTTTCTTAATTTATACAGAACTAGTAGACGATGGCGGGAAAATTATGACACCGTCACCAGATATGGTAACAAACATTACAAATGTACTTGATGGCAAAGCAATGTACCAAGTACATGGTGACGACACATATCAAATA
>JAFNYG010000023.1 GCA_017383325.1 Alphaproteobacteria bacterium
AATAAGCCCATATATCATACGGATTCGACACAGATATCAATGGCGTCCCTGGTGCAACAACTTCGCCTATTTCGCGAAACTTGGTAATAACCATACCATTTATTGGCGACAAAACCTGACACCACCGCAACTTTAAATCGTTATCTTGCTTTGTCCGTGCCAACGTATCATATTCAGAATCTGCCATATGCCCACGCGCCTGCAATTGCACAGCCCGATCAAACTCTCGATTGATTTGCACAGCAAATATTTTGTAAACATCACAAGACAATTCCATCAACGGCTGTCCCTCAGAAACACTATCCCCTTCGATAACAAAAACCCCTGAAACATCAGACGCCACACGCGCAGAAACAACCACATTGGTTGTTTCCAGCGTCCCTGCATAATAAAATGGTCGCCTGGCAACAAAATGCTTTATTACCACAGCGACAATCGCAACCACCACCACAACCACAACACCGACAAAAATCTTAACTATTTTTTTATTTTTCATACAGAAATTATGCCAAATATCTGGCATAAATTCGTCGGGTATGAATTCTTAAATTATTTATCTATGATTTGATTCACTTGACGTATCAGCCCAACCAGTTCATTAAATTTTTTTATTCCGATTTGTGATTTTATTTCATTTATCATATCTGTATTTTTTTTATTGATTTTGGCACACAAATCTTTTCCACGTTTTGTCGGCATAACATATACACTGCGCCCATCTTCGGGCGATGGCACACGAACCACATACCCCTGGGCCATCAACGCAGACAAATGTGCACTAATCATCGCCTTAGACACCCCCAGACTATCTGCCAACATCACTGGCATATGTGGTCCCGGCTGATTACACATAATATCCAACACAGCAAATTGCCCACCCCGAATCGGCATATCGCCAACCGCACGCATAAACCCCTTGCAAAAACGCACAAATTCAACATTTACATCATTCATACCACACACCTAATATAATTAATACATATAAACCATTATAGTTCATATACATTAACCAATTCAACAAAAAACACAATATTTCGCAAGACAATTCTTGGTCTGGGGCGCATAAAAGAATCACAAAATGTATCACAAGCAACAAACCGGTCGTTTTTTTCATATTTTTACCTTTGTATTAAATTAACAAAAATACAAAGTGGCTGATTTTACACAGTTTTTGCTTTTGACGACACCACAGCCCAAAAATCATATTTGGTCGGGGTCAAGTGGCACACATTAAATGCAGAAAACATCAAAAAACCCAGCATTTACGCTGGGTTCAGAACTTTTAAAAAAAATCTGGTCGGGGCGAAAGGATTCGAACCTTCGACATCTTGGTCCCAAACCAAGCACTCTACCAGACTGAGCTACACCCCGAAACGAAGCTCATTATAACAGCATTTTTTATGAATGCAAATTTTTCTTTTATTTTTATATCAATTTTTCTATCATACAAGCAAATGAGAAAAAGAATATTCTATTTTTTTATATTATTCACACTATCTACGTATTCGCACGCCATGACACGTGACGCCCAATTAACGAATACAACAAACTATAATTATAACTACATGTACCCATACATGAACAATCAAATGCGCACCAATTTAAATCCTGGCGTAACCCCGACTCAAAATTCCAACCTGATCGACACGGTTGTAAAAACAACCCCACTGTCAACCGCCAGACGCGTTATACCACGCAACACAAAGACATCCGCACGCGCTGGCGCAACCGCCACCGCCACCGCCGGCACACCTGTCCAAAATTCACGTCGTGTTGTGGCACGTCGCGGTAATTTGCGCGGCACCCCGAACCAAACCGTTTTAACAGCCACAGACGGGACCGATCGCAGCCACCCATCAACATATACAAACCGTTCTGCAACCCCACAAACCACAACACAAACGACCGAGCGCATTTCATCAACACGCTGCCTGGCTGATTATACCGAATGCATGAATGGGTATTGTCAGCGCGAAAACACAGCCTATAACCGCTGCTATTGCAGTTCAAAATTATCCCAAATCGATTCGGAATACCAGCCTGCAATCAACGAATTAATCAACCAGATTTTGTCATTAAAATCCACGAATCGATGGACAGGCGACGAAATGAACGAATATTGGATGAACACAATCGGGAAATACAGCGGCGAAAATTCCTGGACAAATCTAGAAAACGCGCTAAACATTGACTGGGCCAGCATGGAAAGTCGTGTTCGTGGCCAAAACGCATTCAATACCGGTCACGAATATTGTGTTCAGCACCTGCGTGGCTGTTATTACATGGCGGGCAATTTACGGGACGCATATAAATCTGAAATTGCACGTGATTGCAGCACATACGAACAATCATTACAAAAAATAAAAAATGCAGCTGAAAGCATAATAGGATCATACAAATGAAAACAATAATGGGGATTGAATATGGCCGCGCTGCCACAGCAACAATAACAAACGCAGGCCCTGCCCTGGGGCCCGCCGCAACACGAAATCTGCACCCAAACAACACATGGATTTCTGTCACCCCTGACGAATTCAACCTGGCCGAATGCCAGGCGGATCGTTTCGGCGAAAATTTTAAAATCCAGCGCAAAATATATTCTGCAACCCCACACCACAGCCACCTGATGATTGGTGGCGATCATTCTGTAAACTTTGGGCATTTTTCTGCAATTGCGGACCATTTTTCAGACCAAGACATATGCCTGGTATATATAGACGCGCACCTTGACATGCACACCCCACAATCATCCCAAGCCGAAGCGTCTGGCGCCCCCCATGGCACAAACGTTCGCGCCCTGTTGGGCGATGGGGACACACGCTGGTTGTCGCTACAGAAGCGCACACCTGCACTAAAACCAGAAAACCTGTTTTATCTTGGCAGTCGCTCGTACGAACCATCTGAAATAAAAAACGTGATTGATAAAAAAATTTATATCAAGCACGCCCACGAACTGCAAGACAGCACATCTGTCCTACAAATCACAGAAGAAATACGCAAAAAAATTGGAAATCGTAAATTTGTTGTGTCATTTGACTATGATGCGATTGACCCGCGTTTTTTCAGCGACGTACTGGTCCCCGAACCCAACGGCATCAGCGTACAGATCGCAGAACAACTGGTCCGTGCTTTTTCAGATGCATACAGCTTTGAATTTGTAGAATATGCCCCAACCGGGGATACAGCAAGCGCCGACATCGTCAAAAATTTGGTTGGTTTGGCACTGAAGAACTAGGCCTGATGCTGATTTATACGCGCTATAAACTGTTCCAGCTCACAATTTTCATAATATCGCGCCGACAACTTGGCCAACGCCAATGCACGTTCAACATTACGCCTGTCAAAATTATTACGCGCCATACCGACAGATTTTTTTACCGCATCCTCATCCATGCTTAATGCCTGCCTATATACTTTGCGCCCAAAATAAGACAGCGTTCCATAATCCGTCTCGTACGTTTCGCCCCAGTCCATTCTGCGTCCTCCGCGACGATTTCGACTTTCGTTTTCTGCAGCACTGGTCGCAAAAATTTCATACTTATTTTCGCGTTCCTTAATTTTATCTTCCTTATCGCCGGCCCATTGGCTCAACAAATATTTTTCATACTTCATCGATGCCATATACATCGGAACATTGTTTCGTGGTTCCGCCTTACATGCCGCCAGGGCTGTCGCTGACTCAAACCACGGCCCATGCGAATACAACAAGAAATCCGGCAAACCCTTATGATACAATTTCAAGGCATAGTGGGCTCCAATTTCAGGGAAAGACAACTTGCACACAAATCCCAACAAACCCGACCACGGATTCACACCATAAACACTGACACCGCGCGCAAATAATGTACACTTCAAACCGAACAAATCGCCAATTTCTGGCAACTCATACACACGATCCGCATCCATTCCACGCAAATCAACAATATTTTTTATTAAAAAGTCTTCCAGATTTTCTCGAAATTGCGCGGTCACACTTGCAATTTTTTCACGTGGCACACGATTTCGCAGTTGCGGCGGCAACGCCCCCAAATACGGCGAAACATCACAATTATACACAATATGCTTTAAAACATTTGGATCACGCGACCATTTTTTTCGCAACATCCCAGTCAACGCCCGATGCTTAACCTTGGGCGCATTAATATCATAAATCAAAGAATCTGTACATCTCTGCATACCACATATATAATACAAATATACAAATTGTCAATACGTTTTATTATATTCTTCACACATTTTATTATGTCGATATATATTTCGTGCCAAATCATCGCTAATTACATTCCAATCATTTTCCCGTCCATATATTGGCTGACAAAGAATTGGCACACAAACATCA
>JAFNYG010000024.1 GCA_017383325.1 Alphaproteobacteria bacterium
CATCAAGGCGACCCAGGATACAATGTTGTCTGATTATGCAGAACAGTGTACCCGGGATATTACCAGCTGTCTGACCACGAATGGCTATGATCCTGACAAAAGCGGAACGACCAAGAATAAAATCGCGACCAAGGCCTGTAATTCACAAATTGTCACATGTATGTCTGTGAACGGCATAACAGAAAACGATGATTCAACCGTTCCAGAGATTACGCGTGATGAATGGGTATCATCCTTGATGGGCGCAGAAAGATAATAATCCCCCTTCCCAGGGGGGTGCGCACGCCCCTTCTTAGCTTAAAACAGTCTGTGAATCCAAAAATGGTAATTTTGCAAATAACACATGCACAATTCGCCCAGATGGCACAACATTTATGACCCAGCAACTGTGCCTCAGCCTGGGTGCACAATGGATATCTGGTGGTTGCAACTTTACAAATACATCTGTTTTATACGCCGCATGGACCCAGCTCGCAGATCCTGCATCAGACCTGCTGGGTGGTGATGAAAAATTCCATGAATATTTAAACTCTGTAAACTACACAGCGTCGTTAAACGATTTGTTAACAGAATGCAACAAAAGCTGGGAACGCCTTTCTTCAAGCAACGACCCATTGATAGAGTTCGAATACACCTCGCTAAAATCCAAAGATTTTACATGCCAAAAATTTATCGAAACTTTGGTAAAAGAGTATAATAAAAACAAAGATGAACATCATCTCGAAGGTTATATAAGACTTTAAAAACACATATGCATATTACAGACAAACCAATAAAAAATAAGAAGGATACCAATTTTTATATGGAATATACGCACATTATATGCTAAAATCATGTAAATACATGAAAATAGGTTAATCATGAAAAGATTTGTTGCTGTACTCTGCGGAATATTGGCATCACCCGCATTTGCCGGGGGGGATATCCACCACAACGAACCAGTTGAATATACTGATAAAAATCTGTTATCAGATAACACATCCCCGGTCACAGAATCTGCAACGGTTGTAATCCCATTAGCCCAACCTGCGACGGTAAGCCCGCGCACTGCCAACCGCAACATTTCACGTGCGGTGCCTGGGACGGCGCGAACAAATGCGACGACGCGTGCCGGTTCTGGTCGTACGGTTGCATCACGCACAACATCGAACACCCAAACATCACGCACAACATCGAACACCCAAACATCGCGTGCAACATCAAATACAGTCGTTCAGCGTTCGGCATCAAACACACAATCACGCGTCGCACAACGCAATGCACCCAACACAACCCGACAAATCACAACTACGCGCCAGGCAAACAAAACCACACAAATGAATCCAACACGCGCATCGGTCACCCGGTCTGCCAAGTTGCCATTATTAACAGGACAAACCACATCGTCCCGAACCGCAATTCGCGCGCGCATTCCAACAATTTCCAGTATTTCATCCAAAACCACCGGCACAACTAATGCGGCTGATGCCACTGCGTCTATGGATGAATTGGCACAAATCACCGATTTTTGCAAGGCCCAGTACACATCCTGTATGGATAATTTCTGCAATGTTCTAGATGATAATCAGGGGCGCTGTTCTTGTTCCCAGAATCTAAAAAATTATGAAAAGACTGAACAGGCGTTAAAGGCTGCAACCGAAGCATTACAAGATGTTGCGCAACAGATTCAGTATATTGGCCTTAGTGCGGACCAGATTGAAAGTCTGTTCACCCAGACCGAGGCCGAATTAAAAATGCAGTCGACCCAGGATAACACCCAGTTAAAGAATGATTTGGATCGCATACGTGATTTGATAGTCGATGTAAAATCTGGCACAGCCAGTTCGACGGCCGCATCAAACGGTTTAAATTTTGACTTATCTGGTCTGTTAGATTTCAGCATTGACAGCACAGGTTTTGATATAAATGCCCTGTTTGGTGGCGCATCATCCAGCACATCATCCATCAGCAACCAGCGTGGCGAAGAATTGTACAAAACGGCCGTTACTCGGTGCAAGGCATCTGTCCTGAACAATTGTGCGTCCCAGGGCGTTGACATTTCAGTTATCACGAATTCATACGATTTAGAAATTGACAAACAGTGTATCGCCTATGAACGCAGTTTGACTGACACGAACGAAGAAATGGCGCAAACTATACGCAATGCTAAAACCGTGTTACAACGTGCACGCTTAATGGTTGCCCAGCAAAAGAACAGTTTGTCACGTCTGCAATGCGTCCAGGAATTGGACAAATGCATGCGCGATGAATTTGTATGCGGCTCAAATTATGAATACTGCCTGGATCCGACGGGCAAATACATTGTTAATGGTTCGATTGTTGTTGGTTCTACACCTGGCGAACCCAGTGCGTTGGCTAATGTTGGTTTGTATTCTGTGTGGAATTATAAAAAATCTGGCGGTAATAATTCTTTGAATGCCTGGTCAACGGCTGGCACACTGACAGACTTTATAGAATCTACGATGTCGACCAGCATTGACGATATCGATGGATCGACGGACAATATATCTAAATATCTGCAATCCAAGATTGGTTATTATGACAAATCAGAAAACAAAAATTACGGCAATTGCATGTCTGTATTGAATCAGTGTCAGGATTACACGTATTCTGGCACGAACAATACGAATCGCGAATACATTGCGAACAACGGTATAATCCGTGATTATCTGCAACGTGCATTGATAAACATCAAGGCGACCCAGGATACAATGTTGTCTGATTATGCAGAACAGTGTACCCGGGATATTACCAGCTGTCTGACCACGAATGGCTATGATCCTGACAAAAGCGGAACGACCAAGAATAAAATCGCGACCAAGGCCTGTAA